>JANMPW010000363.1:0-1915 GCA_031370065.1 Acidobacteriota bacterium | reverse complement strand
TGCCGGAGCCACGCTGCCAGGTCGTCGACGCTCTTGCGGGAGAGGCAATAGACGATCCCGCTGTCCCCGCGGTGCTTCCGGATGAGCCCGAGGATGTCCTTGCGGGTCTCGCGGCCGACGCCCTTCTTCTGCGTCGTGATGACCAGGTTCGGGCGGTAGAACGAGCCCTTGAATCCGTCGGGCTTGCGCATGCCGAGCTGCCGGATGATGTCGCCGACCACCTGCCGCGTCGCGGTCGCGGTGAGTGCCAGGAACGGGATATCGCCGAACTGGGTCTTGAGGCACGCGAGCTTCCGGTAGGCGGGGCGGAAGTCGTGGCCCCAGTGGCTGATGCAATGGGCCTCGTCCACCACGATGAGGCCGATCTTCGCCGCGGCGAGCGCGCCGCGCAGACCCTCGCCGAGCGCCTCCGGTGCGACATAGAGGATGTCGAGCCCGCCGTCGCGAAGGAGCGCGAGAGTCCGCTGCCGCTCATCCCAGGTGAGCGTCGAGTTCAGGACCGCGGCGCGGAAGCCCGTCCGGACGAGCATGTCGACCTGGTCCTTCATGAGCGAGATGAGCGGCGATAGCACGAGCACCGCGCCGCCGAGGATCTTCGCCGGGATCTGGAAGGTGAGGCTCTTCCCCGCCCCGGTCGGCATGAGCCCGATGCAGTCCCGGCCTGAAAGGACCGCGTCGATGATCGTGCGCTGGCCTGGACGGAACTCGTGGTAGCCGAAGACCGTCCGCAGGACGTCGTCGGGATCGGTGAATCGCCGCGCCCGGTCGAACGCGGCCGTCTGCATTGACGAAAAGTGTGCGGCTCCGTACGATGTAAGGCGATGGCGAGAAGTAAGGACCATGGTATGCGTAAGGTGTCAGAGGTGACCGGCGTCTACCGGGCCCGCATCACCAGCAAGGGCCAGGTCACGATCCCGGCGCCCGTGCGGGTGCAGCTGGGCCTGCGGACCGGAGACGAGATCGCTTTCGAGCCGAAGACCCTCCGCTTCAGTGCCGCGCCGCGGCCAAAGCTGAGCGAGCTCTACGGGATCCTTGCGTCCGACGGGCCGATGCCACCGTTCGATCGAGAGCGCGAGCGGCAAGCCGCTGCCGAGGCAGCCGGGCGCTACGACGTCGAGAAGACCGCCAAGATCATGAAACGCCTCAAGCCATGACGACCGCCTGGCTCGACACGAACGTGGTCCTTCGGTTCCTCACACGAGATCCGGCGCCACTCGCGCAGCGCGCGGACCGCCTCCTTGCCAGGGCCGAAGCGGGCGACATCGCGCTCCGGCTGACGCCGGTCATCGTCGCCGAGATCGTGTGGACGCTCGCGTCCCAATATGGCCAGCGGCCGGAACGCATCGCCACGGCGGTGGGCGCTGTTCTTCGGGCTGACGGGATCCTCGCCGACGATCGTGAGGCGCTCATCGAGGCGTTGGACCTCATGGTCGAGCGGCGCGTGTCGTTTCCCGATGCGTACGTGGCGGTGTCCGCGCGGCGAGCCGAGGAGCCGGTGTGTGGATTCGATGCCGACTTCAAACGCCTCGACGTCGAGATCCTCGCGGGCTAAGCAACCCCGAAGGAGCGACGCAGCGCCGAGCGGGCCGCGTTGTAGCCGCTCATCCCGTGCACGCCCGCACCCGGCGGTGTCGCGGCGGAGCAGAGGTAGATCTCGTTCGTCGGTGTCGCGTACGGATCGATCGCCCAGGTCGGCCGGGCGATGAACTGCAGGCCATCGTGGGAGCCGGCCGAGATATCGCCGCCGATGTAGTTCGCGTTGTGCGCCTCAACATCCTTGGTGTTCATGACGCTTTTCTTCAGCACGAGCTCGCGGAAGCCGGGCGCGAAGCGCTCGATCTGGGCCTCGATGCGCGCGGTCATGTCCTCGGTCGAACCGCTCGGCACGTGGCAGTACGTCCAAAGCGTGTGCATC
>JANMPW010000326.1:0-2403 GCA_031370065.1 Acidobacteriota bacterium | reverse complement strand
CCTCCTTGTCCTCTCGGGCGGTCGCCCGGCAGAGAACCCACAGGCGCGGCGGACGCGAGAGGTCACCGGTGTGACGGTAGGTGACGCCCTTCTCTGTCTCATCTCTTGCAAGCTGGACCGCCAGGTCGTCAAACCAGCGCGCGAGGTTGCGGTAGGCGTCCGCGAGCGAGGTATCCAACCAGTCCGTGACCACGGCGCGGCCCCCGTTGCCGCGCAGCCCGAGGACGTAGAGGCGCCGGTCCGGTTCGCCCACAAGCGGCTTACCGGAGCTGATGGCCTGGAAGACGGCGATCGCGTGGTCGGTGTTCGGCTCGTCGATCACGTCGAGAAGGCCCTGCTCCATCCCCCGCAGGAGCTCTTCGAGGTCGACCGCGTCGCGGTCCGCGCCGTTTGGCGGCGGCGCGGGCGGCGCGGCATCGGCCCAGGCGACGAAGGCAACGCCGGCCTCGTCGATCCGGGTCTTCGGGCTGTTGTCGCGCTTGAGAAGGCGGTTGAGGCCGCGGGTGTAGGCCTGGCTGCACTCTTCGCAGACGGCGGCGTTGGCGTTCTGGTCCCAGCCGTGAGACTGGAAGGCGTCTTTATCGAAGCTCACGAGCGCCGTCCCGGAGGGCTGCCCCCCGGAGAGGCCCATGATCTTCGTGTCGTTGGTGGCTACCGGCGGTCGCAGTTCGCCGCAGGAGAGGCAGAGGACGGCCTCTCCTTTCGGTTTCGCCGCATCCTGAGCGGTGCGGTACCGGCGCCAGAAGGCGCGTCCCGCGGGTGTGTTGGCGAGGTGCAGTTCCGAGTCGGACGTAAGGCTGAGGGCGACGCGGCTCGCTTCTTTGGCGCCAGCTCCCCGGGCCGCATCTCGTACGGCGGATACGCGGCCCGCGTCGTCGTAGAACTCGGAGGCCGCTCGCAATCCCGGATCATCCTCCGCCGCCAGGCGAAGGAGTTCGCGAAACGCCGCGAGGTCGCGCGTCGTCTTCTCGTTCGGCTCGCCGGTATCCGTGAGGCCGAGGACAAAGCGGGCGTTGTCGGTCCCGAAGGTGGCTACACCTCCTGCGTTGCCACCGACCTTCTTTGGCACGCGCGCTTCCTCCCCGCGTTTCCCGTCACCCAGTGGGCGGACGCCGAAGGTAGCGCCATCCTCGCGGATGGTGACCAGGAAGTTCACCGCCTTCATCTCGAAGAGGGGGTCGTCGACGAGGTTGTTTTCGCGTGCGTAGGCCGCGAGTTTCGTGATTAGCATCGCAGCACCAGCTCTCGCTGGGCTTCCGCCAGGGCCGTTTCGGGGTCCGTATCGAGGACGCCGCCGTCGATCCTCGCGCGGAAGAAGACGGCCTCGTGCCTGGCCTTCGCGTCCGCGGGGGCGTAGGCGATGTCGTAGAGCATGAGGCCGAGGTCCATTTCCTTGATGTCAGTTGGCGCTTCGTCCTCACGGACCGGGCCGAAGTCGGCCGAGAATTCGCGACAGCCGAGGTACGGCCGGTGGAAACACTGGCCGCGCGCGACGCGCCGCTCGAACATCGCCGCGTACTTCTCGGGGACATCCCCGGGGCGAAGGTTCTCGCCGTCGACGACTGCGTGGGCGGTGATAACGTAGGCGACATCGCGCAGGGCGAGCGTCGAGCGCTGCGTGGCGTTCTCCCCCTCGTCCCGTCCCCTGACGTTGGCGAAGAACGGCTTATAGGTGGATGGGTCCTTCATCCAGCCGCTGACGTTGTTGGTGGGCACCTTCTTCTGGACCTCGTTGCGGGTGAGGGCCTGGTACTTGATCGGCCTGAGGACGGTGATCTGTGTGACGACCCAGCGGAACTGGGGCTCCCAGAAGATCGCCTCAAGGACACCGCGGGCGCCAGAGGGCGTCATGCAGGGGTAGGTGACCCGTTCTACCTTGAGGTCGGGACGGGTGAAGCAGGCCCATTCGCCGCTGACGCGGACACGCAGGTCTCTGCTCCTTGGGGGTGGTGACATGACATGCTCTCCTTCTCCCCCGTACGCGGGGGAGCGCAGTATGGCGCGCCGAACGCGACATCGCCTGACGCGGATGCCGCTCCCGGCGCAGGGAGGCGGGGCCCAGTCTCAGTGCCGGGGATGCTGGACGTTGCAGGGCGGGTTGTACTCGGCGATGAGCTGCGCCTCGCGGCGCATGCGCTCGCTCTCGGTGGCGATGACCTCGGCAACGGCGCTCACGGCGCCGCGCTGGTGCATGCACTGGCCGGCGTCCGCCAGATGCTCGCTGAGGCGCCGGGCGAGGCCGTCGGTACGCCCGATGTAAAGGACGGTGCCCTGGGCGTTCAAGACGCCGTAGACGGCGCCGACGGCATTCCATCTGGTGACGCGAAGGTCCTTCGGGACTTGATCAAGGAAAGGCATTTCATCCTCCTTGGATGAAGGCCTTGCGAGCGCGGCCGTGGGCGG
>JANMPW010000323.1:0-2104 GCA_031370065.1 Acidobacteriota bacterium | reverse complement strand
CAAGCGAAGTGTGGGAGCGGCTGGTGAGCCTGCCGATCTTCCCGGACATGCGGGAGGACGAGATCGCGCACGTGGCCGCAAGCGTCAAGGCCATTTGTCTGGCCCATCGCAAGAGCCCGGCCCGCGCGATGGAGGTCCGATCCTGACGGGCGACGCCGGTGCGGCCGCTTCGGTTGGACCCGGTTTGCCCCGTCTGGTCGAGGTGCTGCTGTCGTTCGGCGGTCTGATGGTCGCGGCCCCGGTCATCGCCCTGGCGGGGATCGCCCTGGCATTGAGCTCGGGGTTCCCGATCTTCTTTCGCCAGATACGCGTGGGACGCAACGCCCGGCCCTTCACTCTGGTCAAGCTGCGTACGATGCGCGTCGCGCGGAGCGGGCTGAAGGTGACGGCGAGCGACGACGCCCGCGTCACGCGGTTGGGCCGTTTTCTTCGCCGTTCAAAGCTCGATGAGCTGCCAGAGCTGTGGAACATCTTGAAAGGCGAGATGTCCTTCGTCGGTCCCCGCCCGGAGGTGCCGCAGTACGTGGATCCGGAAAGCCCGGCCTGGAAGGAGGTCCTGCTGGCCCGGCCGGGCCTGACCGACCCGGTCACTCTGCGATTCCGCAACGAAGAGCTCCTGATGGCCGGGGTGGAGGGCGATCGGGATGCCTTTTACCGGGAGACGCTCCAGCCCCTCAAGCTCGAGGGCTACCGCGATTACCTCCGGCGGCGGAGCTGGCGGACGGATGTCGGCGTGCTATTCGAAACCGTTCTGGCGCTCCTGTGGCCCTCCCGGAGCGGGTCTCCGGGGCCCTCCGACCTGCGAGGGAACCCCCGCCCGGGGTCTTGAAGAAAGGGTGGTTTTCGAGTAGAATCGAGGTTCATCGTTAAATGAAAGCCTTTGCCCTCAAAGGGCGGGGAAGAACGAGTGCCGCGTCACTGCGGCCTTCTTTCGTCCTCACCAAAGCAGCGAGTGTTTTTCTAGGCGACCGACGCCAGAAGGCGCAGGAACTGTCTCTGTGACGGGAAAAGCCCTCCAGCCCTACCTCACTCGAGGGTTCCAGTTCGTGCTGGATGTGATGATCCTCGTCCTGGCGTTCGTGCTGGCCTACCTGCTGCGTTTCGAGTTCGCCCTGCCGAGCAGAGAGCTTGGCAACGCGATCCAGCAGCTCCCGTACGTCGTGCTCATCCAATTCGCCGCGCTCGCCCTGGCCGGCGTCTACAGCTTCATCTGGCGCTATGTGGGCATGGGAGAAATCAAAGCCTTTCTGTACGCGGCGTTGTGGTCCGGGCTCCTGCTCGCGGTGCTGCGCCTCTCGCTGCCCGCCAGTCTCGGGGATTGGAGAGTCCCGCTGTCCATCATTCTGATGGGCACCGTCCTGGCCTTCGGAGGCGTCCTCGGCCTGCGCGTCATGCGCCGCTACTTGTACGAGCTCTCGCAGCGCAGAGGGCGCGAGTCTCAGGCCGACGGCGCCGAGCGCGTGGCGACGCTGCTCGTCGGTGCGGGGCGAGCCGGCGTGCTGGCGGCGCGGGAGATCGTCGGTCGGGGCGACATGAACCTCGAAGTCAAGGGGTTCCTGGACGACGATCCGGAAAAGCGGGGGGCTGTGATTCACGGCATCCGGGTTCTGGGATCTACCGAAGATCTCCCGCGGCTGGTCAAGGAGCTCGGAATCGCCCAGGTCGTCATCACCATCGCACAGATCTCTCGTCAAGAAATCCTGCATCTGATCGGGCTGTGCCGGAAGATCCAGGTCGGCGTGCGCATCATCCCGGGCCTGTACGACGTGCTCCAGGGGAAGGTGCACGTCACCCGGATCCGCAACGTTCAGATCGAGGACTTGCTGGGCCGGGAGCCCGTCTACCTGGACGAGGCGCAGCTCGGGTGCTTCCTCGGGGGCAAGCGCGTCTTGGTTACGGGGGCGGGGGGATCCATCGGCTCGGAGCTCGTGCGACAGGTCGCGCGGTTCGCGCCTTCCAAGATCCTGCTCGTAGAGCGGGCCGAGTTCGCGCTGTTCGAGATCGACGGCGAGCTGCGCCGCACGCGCCCCGACGTCGAGATCGTACCGCTCGTAGCCGACGTCTGCGACGAGGCGCGGATGCGGATGGTTCTCTCCGAACAAAC
>JANMPW010000299.1:0-8206 GCA_031370065.1 Acidobacteriota bacterium | reverse complement strand
TGCAGTAGTCGGGAGAGTCCCAGAATCGGCCGCCGGACCGTTTCTGGTGCACCGCGGGATCGAACTCCTCGGCGCAGACCAGCCGCCCCCGCCGGACGAACCAACCGCCGTAGTCCCGTTCTGTGAAGAAGCGCAGCGTCGCGCGAACTCCTTCCTCGCCGATGTGCCGCGCTTCGCACTCGAAGACGACGAGCGGCGCGTGCCGGGCCAGGATCTCCTGCGCCCCGCGGAAGACCGCAAGCTCGTGCCCCTCGACGTCCACCTTGATCGCCGCGGTTCTTCGCGCCGCGCTCTGGAAGTACTCATCCAACGTCACGACCGGAACCGAGAGATCGCGGCCGGGCGAAAGCGCCGCGACGGCCGGCTCGAACGAGGCCCCCGACGACGCCGCGCTCGTGCCCGGCACGTGCAGGGTCATGCTACCCGCGCGATCCGAAACGCCAGCGGCCTCGACGGTCACGTTCGTCAGGCGCGCGGCGCGGCAAATGCGGCGAAGGTACTCGGCGAGCGCGGGCTGCGGCTCGAACGCCACGACGCGCCCCGGCCCCGCGGCCCACGAGAGCGAAGGCAGGAAGCTTCCCTTGTTTGCGCCGACGTCCACGGCCGCGTCGCCCGGCCGGATCGCGACGACGAGCGCGGCGATTTCCGCCCTCTGGTCGCGCCACCGCGCCCGAAGGCCCCGATAGAGAAAGCGCAGCAGCATGGGCTCGCGGACCGCTCAGTCCGAAGCGAGCATCTTGCCCGCGAGCTCCTTGACGAGCTTTGCACAGACCATCGCCGTGAGGCCGGAGGAGTCCACCCTCGGATTGAACTCCACGATGTCCGCTCCGACGATCGGCGCGCGCACCCGGGCGATTACGTCGAGCGCCTGCCGCGTCGAGAGCCCGCCCGGCTCGCGATGCGAGACACCGGGCGCGAACGCAGGATCGAGGCCGTCCATGTCGAACGTGACGTAGACCGGAGTGTCGAACTCGAGCGCGAGGTCGTCGCGAAAGTCCTTCATCTCGATGGATTCGACGCCGAAGCGCGCCACCTGGGCACGCTGGTGGGCGTTCATCGTCCGGATGCCGACCTGCACGAGGCGTTGGGCGAGCTTCTCCTCCATGATCCGCGCAAAGGGACAGGCGTGCGAGAACCGGTTGCCCTCGAACTCGTCGTAGAGATCCGGGTGCGCGTCGAAGTGGAGGATCGAGAGCCGCTGGTACTTGCGCGCGAACGCGCGCAGGATCGGGAGCGTCACCGCGTGATCGCCGCCCAGGGAGATCACGCGCAGGTCCGTGTCGAGGAGCTTGCCGACCGCGCCCTCGATCGCGGCCGGCATGTCGACTCCGGGGCCCTGGCCGAAGTCTCCCGCGTCGAGAATGTCTCCGGGCGTCAGTTCCACGCCCGATTCGCTCCAGTGGTTCGACGACTCCGACGCGAAGGCACTCCGGATCAGCGGCGGCGCGTCCGCCGTGCCGCGTAGAAAGGACGAGTTTTCGTCCCAGCAAAACCCCACGAGCCCGATCCTTGCCGCGCCGCGCGTCTCAGCGGTCATCGAGTGCGCGCTTCATGCGGATGACCGGAAGCGTCAAGCCGTCCGGCATCGGCACCTCGATGCGTTCGCGCGCCTCGAAGCCGAAGGCCTCGTAGAGCGGCACACCCGGAAGCGTCGAGGCAAGCTCCATGCGCCGGAAGCCGGCAGCCCGAGCCGCGTTCATCCAGGCCTTGAGAATCCCGGATCCAACTCCGCGCCGCGCGAACGCCGGATGCACGAAGAAGGCGCGGATCCGCGCGGCCTCCGTCGCCGGGTCGAGAAGCGGATCCTCTTGGGCCTTCATCTGGTCTCCGCCGTAGAGCGTCCGCCGCCGGCTCCAGCCGCCGCAGCCGGCGAGCGTCCCATCTTCCTCGGCCGCGAAGTAGGTTCCGTCGGCGATCAGCCGGCTGTCCGGGCCGAAGACGTAAAGGATCGCGCTCTCGGTCTGCTCCGGCGAGTAGTACCCCCGGGACAGCTCGCGCGCCGAGATCGGGATCAGCTCCCTCAACGCGGGCAGATCCTCCGCGGTTGCCAGCCGGATGCGCACGCGTCCTCACCGATCAGCGCACGTTGGCGGTCGAGAAAGGCGGGTTCTCGGGTCGAGGCACCTTACAGATGACCGTGCGCAGTCCCTGGATCATGGCGTCCCCCGGCTCGTCGTCAAGGCTACTCGAGCGGAATACGGCTCGCATTCTTCGCGAGCCACGCATCGAAGGTCTGCAGGGACGGGTTCAAAGCCCTCGACAAGGCGATGCTTCGCGCGCCGCAGAAGTAGTCCGCGAAGTCGTGCGTGAACTGGAACATGTTGCCGAGGTCCTCGGCGCCTGGGAATCCAAACCCGCGGTAAACCTCGAACGGCACGGCGCTGTAGCGCACCTCCTGGCCGAGCGCTCGGCCGAGGGACGACGCCATCTGAGCCCCCGTCAGGTGCTCGCCGGCGATGCCGATGGTCTTGCCGGCGTACTCGCCGCCCTTCTTGAAAACCCCGTAGGCGCACCGCCCGATGTCCTCAACGGCGATGCCCGGCATCTTCCTGTCGCCCATCGGCAGGGCGAAGGTGAGCTTGCCGTCGGGGCCCTTCTTCAAGCCCATTCCGAAGTGGATGAGGTTCTCCCAGTAGAAGGACGTCAGCAGGAACGTCGTCGGCACGCCCGCGTCCGTGAAGACGTGGTTCGCGTCGCCCTTCGAGTCGAAGTGCGGCACCTTGTATCTGCGCATCAGCGTCGGCATGCGGTCGTCGGAGAGGGGGATCCACTTGCGCGTGTCCTCGAGCGTGGACCAGAGGACGTGCGCCAGGCCCGCCGACTTCGCGGCCGCAGCCATCGCGCGCGCCTGCGCCATCTCCCGGTCCGTCGAGAGGTGTTCCCAGTAGTTTGTGACGCAGTACGCGCCGTGCGCTCCGGCGAACGCCCTCTTGACCGCCTCCACGTCGTCGATGTCGCAGCCGACGACCTCGGCGCCTTGCCCGGCGAGCTCCTTCGCCTTGTCCGAGTCGGGCTTGCGCGTCAACGCGCGCGCGGCGAAACCGCCAGCTGCGTCCGCGAGGATCGCCCGCGCAAGGCCTCCGCCCTGCGCTCCCGTCGCCCCCACAACCGCGATGATCTTCTTGCCCGCCATGCTCATCCTCCTGGAAAACAGGAAGCCTAACCGATCCCCATCTCCCTCCGACGGCGGGCGGGGGGCCTCGTCGAGCCGCAGACCGCCCTTTGCCCATGGGAGGTAGGCCCGCGGTCCGGTCCGGACCGCGCGTTGTCACTTCTTATCCTCCAGCCCCGCCGGGGCCAGGCGCGACAGTTGGACGGCGAGCCATCCGGGCTTCTCGCCCCGCATCTGCGCCCGCTCTTTCCGCGCGACGGCCGCGCGCACGAGGTGGGCGCCGACGTACCGGACGGGCTCGGGCGGAAAGCTCCCGACCGAGCGGCCAACGAGCGGGTGCCGGGCCCAGTCGTCGTCGCGGCCGAGCACGAGGCTCGCGAGGATCTTTCCGCCGACGACGCTCGGGCCCACGCCGTTGCCGCTCCAACCCACGCCGTAGACGATGTGCTCGCGGCCGCCGAGCCTTCCGAGCAGCGGCAGGCTGTTCGGCGTGCGGTCGATCGGGCCGGACCAGTCGTGCGTGATCGGGACGTCTGCCAGGCCCGGGTAGTAGCGGCGCAAATCCTGCGCCACCGTCCGCGCGCGCCGCGCGTTGCGATCGAAGTCCGCCCCGATGCGCCCGCCGAGGGCGATCCCCCAGCCCCCCTTGCCGAACGCGACGCGGCCGCCGCGGGTCACGTGGTAGTAGTCGACCATCGTCTGCGAGTCGGTGATGCACTCGCCGCCCGCCCAGCCGAGCTCCCGGATCTGCGCCCCCGCCGGCGCCGTGACGACCATGTCGCTCGTGATGGCGACGATGGCGCGCGAAAGCTCCGGGATGCTCGCCGCCCAGGCGTTCGTCGCGATCACCACGCGCCCCGCCGTGACCGAGCCGCGCTCCGTGCGGATCCGCACCGGCTGCCGGCGATCGAACGATCGGACGCGCGTGTTCTCGAAGATCCGCACGCCCGCCGCGAGAGCGGCCCGCCGCAGCCCCCGCGCCAGGGCGGCCGGCTGCACCGTCGCCGCGCTGACCTCGATCACGCCGGCGCGATGGAACGCCGAGCCCGAGCGCTGCGCGATCTCCTCGGGCGCGAGCCTCCGAAAGGTCCCGACGCCAAGCTTCTCGCAAAGCGCGACGACGCCTTCCCACGCCCCCATTTGCGCCGCCGAGGTCGCGGTCCACAGCCACCCGGCCTTGCGGAAGTGCGCATCGATCCCGTTCGTGTCGCAGAAGGCGCCGATCTCGTCGATCGCCGCCTCGGATCCGCGCGCGATCCGCACGGCGTCCGCCTCGCCGCAGAGGCGGACGAGCGAAGAGAGCTTCGGCCACCAGGACAGGACGAACCCGCCATTCCTGCCGGACGCGCCCCCGCCGCAGATGTCCTGCTCAAGCACGACGACGTCGCAGGAAGGCTCCAGCCGCTTGACGCCGAGGGCCGTCCAGAGCCCCACGTACCCGCCGCCGAGGATGGCCACGTCGGCGCGCGCGTCGCCCTCGAGGCGCAGAGCGTCCGGCGCGTCGCCCGCGACCTCCTCGAGCCAGAACGAGCGGTGCTTCAGCAGCGGCCTACCGCTGGTTCCCGTTGTCCATGTCCGAGAAGATCAGCCACCGCCCGTCGGCGCCCTTCGAGAGCGTCAGCGTGAACTTGCCCGTGTCCGCTTCCCCCTCGCGCCGCGCGAAGCCCCCGAGAATGTAGCCCACACGGCCCTCCGTCGCGTACGCGAACGCGCGTAGAACGAGCAGGCCGCCCGCGCCCGTGTATTGCTTCTCGATCGCGGCGCGGCCCCGGACCGGCAGCCGGTCGGTGGACATCACGAACCCGTCTTCGGCAAAGAGGAGCGCGAGCGCCGGGGCGTCGCGGGCGCGCCACGCCGATTCGTAATCGGTCAGCACCCGCGCGAGTTCCGGCGGAAGCTGGATCGACGGCTGCGGCGTCGGGACCGGGGTCGGCGCGGCACCCTCGGCCGCGCACGCCAGGACGGCCATCGCCGCGGCCGCCGCGGCGCCGCGAGCCCGTTGCGTCAGCATCGCCCGCCGCCCTTGAGGCTTTGGACGCCGCGCACGATGATTCCTTCCAAGACCTTCGTGTCCACATCGGAGAGCTGCTTGATGTAGAGGCAGCCCTTGCCCCGCTTGTGCTTGCCGAGCTTCTTCATCATGGCGGGCTCGCGGTCGAGCCCGGCCATGAGATAGAGCACGAGCTCTTTCCTGCGCGGCGAGAACCCCGCCATGAACCAGTCGTTCTCCCGGCCGCTCTCGTACTTGTAGTGGTAGTCCCCGAAGCCGACGATGCTCGTCCCCCACATCCTCGGCTTCGCCTTCGTCGCGCGCTGCAGGATCTTCACGAGCGCCATGCAGTCCGCGCGGCGGGGCTCGTCGAGAGCGCCGAGGAACTTCTCGACGCTCGCCCTGGTCTCCCGTGTCTTGAGCTTCGCGTTCGCCATTTCAGGCCCTCCCCGCGCCCGCGCCGGCTCCAGTCTGCCAGCGCCGCAACGTCGGAATGTCCCTGGCGAACCGGTGCGCCAGGAACCCCGGAAAGTGCATCGAGCGCAACTTGCTCTCCACCTTCGAGACCATCTCGCCCACGGTGATCGCCGGCTCCGTGAACCTGCCCTGGCTGTAGCAATGGCTACAGTACTCGCGGCTGCGGCTTCCGTCGGCATTCGTCCCGCCACGGGACGCGTCGCGCTTCAAAGGCATGCCGCAGCTCTGGCAGGTATCCCCTTTGCTTCCGAACATCCTTCCCTCCTCGCGTTACTTGCGCACGCATCCCGGCGCGCCCTGGAAATGCAACGATCCGTTGCGCCGTTTCCGCGACCGGACATGCAGCGTCCCGCCATCGCGCCGACCGGGCCGGAATCATATCTACGTCAGGGCGGAGCCGAATGCGGCCGCCAGCATCGCGGGCGAGGCCCCCTTCAGTGTCTCGTTCACCTTCAGCCAGAAACTGCCCGCGTCCTGCGCCGGCAGGCTAATCCCGCGCGCGTGCAGGCGCTCCCGGAAGGCCGCCGCGTCCGGCACCCGGGGCGTCAGGCGGAAAAGGCTCGTCCCGTTCGCCACGCGCTCGACGCCGAACCTCGCGTCGGCTGCGAGCGCCGCGAGCAGCTCTTCGGCCACGAGCACGGCCGCCGTCAGGCGCTCGAGGTAGCCCTCCGCGTAGTGCCCGGCCACCGAGGCGTACGGCCAGGCGTTCCAGAGCGCGCCGCCGAACATGCGCCGCAACTGGTACATGTCGGCGAGCGCCGACTTCGGCCCGGCGAGGATCGCGCCCCCGCCCGAGTTGAAACACTTCCACAAGGACACATAGACGGTGTCGAAGAGGGCGGCGTACTGCGCCGGCGGCCTGCCGCTGTACGCCGCGGCGACGAAGAGCCGCGCGCCATCGAGGTGCAGCGCGATGCCGCGCTTGCGCGCCTCCTCCGAAACCCGCCGCATCTGCCCGAAGTCAAAGGCCTCGCCGTGGAGACGCCGCACCGGCGACTCGATCGAGATCACGCCGACTTCCGTCGCTACACGGCCCGACGCCGTCCGCTCCAATGCGCGCTCGACGTCCTCCCACGTGAACGTGGCCTTCCCCCCGGCGAGCGGCAGGAGGGTCAGCTGCGACAGTTGTGCGACGCAATCACCCGTGTCGTTGTAGAGGTGGCTCTGCTCCTGCACGACGACGCGCCGCCGCGGGCCCGCGAGCTTACGCACGGCGAGCTGGTTCGCCAGCGTGCCCGACGGCATGAAGACCGCCGCCTCTTTTCCCAGCAGCGCCGCGAACCGCGCCTCGAGCGCTTCGACCGCGCCGCCACGCGAGTACTCGTCCGCGACGATCCCGCCGGATGACGCCAGCCGCGCGAGCAGATCGGCGTACTGCGAGGGTGTCAGGGGAATGCCGTCCCCGGTGAAATCGACCGGATTCGCCGGCGGCGTCGGCGCCGGCATCGGGAACGGCCTCACGGCCGCGAGCCCCCCGGCCATCGCCGTCAGGCCGGCCCACCGGCGCCGCGTCAGATCAATCACGGGTGCCTCCTTTTGCCGCTCACGGACGTTGGCAAAGACTCGTCCCCGGAGCGCCGAAGGTCACCGCCCGCCTCCTTGTGCGCGCGTCAGAGCCACCGCCGCACGCGCGCCATGTACGCCCGGTACGGCTCCCCGAACTTCGCCGTGAGGTAACGCTCCTCATGATCGATGACCTTGCGCCGCAAGACGACAACGACGAGCGGCAGCAGAAGCAGCGGCCACAGCGTATTGGTCACCAATCCGATGCCCGCCGTCAAGAGGAGCAGACTGAGGTACATCGGGTTCCTCGAGAACCGATACGGACCTCCGAGCGCCAGCGCGGTACTCCCGCCCGCCGGGTTCGCGGTCGTCCCGATGCGCCGGAATGTCGCGACCGCCCAGATCGCTAGGGCGAGCCACGCCAGGAGCACGACGACCCCGACGATCCGGAGCGGCCAGACGCGCTCTGCGGGAACGATGTGCACCGGAAAGCGCCAGTGAATCAGGAAAGCCATGCCGAGCGCCGCCGCGAAGACGAGCGGCGGAAAGAGGCGCACTCCCGAGCGATCGCCCTCTGGAATCTTCATTCGGCTTCCCTGTCGCCTCCTGTCGAAAGTCTATGCTCTATGGAATGGCCGAGCCCGTTAGACCTCGGCTCCCCGGGCCGATGCCTCGATGAGCTTGGCGGCGCGCGCGGCGCGTCTCTTCCTTCTTTGCGCTCATCACCCACCAGCTCGCCTTCTTCCGACACCAGGGCGCCGTCGCATGATTTCGCCAAAGGCACTTTCCCAACTCCAGGGGCGTCTTGAAGTAAACGGCCTTCACGGCGCAGGCAGCGTGTACTCGAATTCGTAGGAGTGCTTCCCATCCGCAACGATGATCGCGAGCGTCCCCGCCAGCCCCACGAGCTCGCCCGTGCCCGAGTCCGGAACCACGGTGATCGAGAGTTGCGGCTCGCCGCGATTCATCGTGCCGGTGTGCTGGAGCGCGAAGGTGCCGCGGCGCCCGTGCAGCGTCGCGGTGACCCGCTCGATCGCGACGTAACCGGCCGACCCCTGGACACTCGTCCCGGCCGTGAGCATCGCGCCCTTGCCGGCGCCTTCGAGATCGCCATGGAAAGTCTT
>JANMPW010000245.1:0-6930 GCA_031370065.1 Acidobacteriota bacterium | reverse complement strand
GGTTTCGGAAACGCCCGCGGCCGCGCCACCGGCTCCGGAGGCGGAACACGTGCGGCCGACCGGTCGGGCGTTGGCAGACCTGTACTACGCCCAGGGGCACTATGCCGAAGCCCTGCAGATCTACGACGACCTGGTGATGCGGCACCCCTTCGACGACGACCTGAAGCGCATGCGGCGCGATGCGGAGGCGCGCCTGCTTCCCGCCTCGACGAGGCCCTCGGCGGCCGCCCCCGACGTAGGGTTGGAGCGCCGCCTGGCCCGAATCCGCGCGCTGAAGCAGTGGCTCTCCCTCGTCCAGGCCGGGTGATCCGGAGCCAAAGACCGTGACATCATCGGGACGCGTATGAACGTCTTCCAGGACAGCCTTCGCCGGATCGCCGAGCGCGTTGAGGGAACGCGGGCCGTTTCGCTGCTCGGCCTGGACGGCATCGCGATCGACTCCTACGTCAGCGCGGAAGGCCTTCCGATGGATTCGCTCGCCGCCGAGGCCGGGGCGCTGGTCAAGGCTGCCAACACCGCCCGCGCGCTCGCCGACCACGGCGCCGTCACCGAGATCACGGTGGCTTCGGGCCGGTCGGCTTCGATCCTCTGCCGAGTGACCGCGGACTACTACCTCCTGCTCCTGCTGGCCCGGGACGGGAACTTCGGACGGGGCCGTTTCGAGCTCCGGAAGGCCGCGCTCGTGCTGGAGAAGGAGCTCCTCTAAACCGATGCTTTCGCTCAAGGAAATCCGGGAGCTCATCGACCTCGTCGCTGAGCGGGGCCTCGCGGGCCTCGAGATCGAACGGGCCGGCTTCCGCCTGCGGATCGAGGGGCGGCGTCCCGTCGCCGCGGAGGCTCCGGTCGCCGCCGCGGTTGCCTCCGCGACAGCCGCCGCGCGCCCGGCGGGCGCTTCGGCCGCGGAACTGCCCCCAGAGGAGGACCGCAACGTCCACGTCATCACCTCGCCGATCGTCGGCACGTTTTACCGGTCGGCCTCTCCCGAGGCCGAGGCCTTCGCGGGGGTCGGGGCGCGCGTGGCCAAGGGCAAGATCCTGTGCATCATCGAGTCCATGAAGCTGATGAACGAGATCGAATCCGACGTCGAAGGCGAGGTCGTCGCCGTCTACCCGCGCAACGGCCAGCCGGTCGAGTACGGCGAGAAGCTATTCGCGATCCGCCTCGCGGCGTGACCGCCAGGCTGGAGATCGTAAGACGTTAAACGTAAAGCGTAGACGTGGAGAGTACGATTCTTTTCGCGTTTCGCGTTTCGCGCTTAACGGTTAACGTCGTGTTCAAGAAGATTCTGATTGCCAATCGTGGCGAGATCGCCCTCCGGGTGATCTCGGCATGCCGCGAGCTCGGCATCAAGACGGTCGCGATTTACAGCGAGGCGGACCGGGACGCGCTCCACGTCCGGTACGCCGACGAGGACGTGTGCGTCGGGCCGTACCCGTCGGCGGCCTCGTACCTGAACATCTCGTCGATCGTCTCGGCGGCCGAGATCACGGAAGCCGACGCGATCCACCCCGGCTACGGGTTCCTCTCGGAGAACGCGTACTTCGCCGAGATCCTGCAGGATTGCCACATCGCGTTCATCGGCCCGCCGCCGGAGGCGATCCGGAAGATGGGCGACAAGTCGCTCGCGCGCCGGACGGTCGCCGCGGCGGGCGTCCCGACGATTCCCGGCTCGCCGGGCCCGCTCGAGTCGGTGGACGAAGCGCTGGCCTTCGCGAAGAAAACTGGGTACCCCGTCATCCTGAAGGCTTCGGCCGGCGGGGGCGGGCGCGGCATGCGCGTCGCGCGCGACGAGCGCGACCTGGCCAACGCCTACGAGACGGCGCGCGCGGAGGCGGAGAAAGCATTCGGCAACGCCGAGGTGTACCTCGAGAAGTACCTCGAGGACACGCGGCACATCGAGTTCCAGGTCTTCGGCGACACGCGAGGCAACATCCGGCAGCTCGGCGAGCGGGAGTGCTCGATCCAGCGGCGGCACCAGAAGCTGATCGAGGAGGCTCCGTCCACGGTGCTCGACGAGGACCTCCGGCGCCGGATGGGGGAGGCCGCGATCGCGACGGCCCGCGCCGTCGGCTACGTGAATGCCGGGACGGTCGAGTTCCTGCTCGACCGGAACGGGAAGTTCTACTTCATGGAAATGAACACGCGCCTCCAGGTGGAGCACACGATCACCGAGGAAGTGACGGCGCTCGACCTCGTCAAGGAGCAGATTGCCGTGGCCGCGGGGGCGCCGCTCTCGTTCGTCGACCGCGACATGTCGCCGCGCGGGCACGCCATCGAGTTCCGCATCAACGCCGAAGACCCCGTCACGTTCGCCCCGTCGCCGGGGCGGATCGCCTCGTTCCATCCACCGGGGGGCCTGGGCGTACGCCTCGACACGGCGGCCTACCAGGGCTACGTGATCCCGCCGCACTACGACTCCCTCATCGCCAAGCTGATCGTCTGGGGACGAGACCGCGAGGAGGCGATCGGGCGCGGGCGCCGGGCGCTCGACTTCTTCGTCATCGAGGGAATCAAGACCACGATCCCGCTCCATCGCCGGATCCTCGACGATCCCGACTTTATCGCCGGGCGGCTTTCGACGCACTTCATGGAGCGGTTCGCCGCGAAAACGTGAGACTCGAGAGTCGAGGGTCGAGCGGCCACCTCTGAACTCTCGACCCTGAACCCTCGACTTTTCCAGACGTGACACTCCGACTTCCTCTCATCTACGCCATCACCGACGCGTCCGCGGGGGACGACCCCGTGGCCGTCGCGCGGCGCCTGCTCTCCGTCGGCGTCCGTGCGATCCAGCTGCGCGACAAGGCCCTCGCCGACCGCGAGCTGCTCGCGGCGGCCGAGGCGATCGCCGTGCTCTGCCGGGTGGCCGGAGCAGGGGCGCTCGTCAACGACCGCGTCGACATCGCGGGCCTGGCGGGGACGGGCGTGCACCTGGGCCAGGACGACCTGCCGGCGCGGGAAGCGCGCGCGATCCTTCCCCCGGGCGCCCTCATCGGAGTCTCCACGCATGACGCCTCGGCCGCGCGGCGCGCCTTCGAGGACCCCGCGGCCGATTATGTCGCCTTCGGGCCGGTCTTCGAGAGCGGCACGAAGACGCAGCGGCCCCCGCGCGGCCTCGAGGAGCTCGCGCGGGCGGCGGCCGGCAGGCCGAAACCACTCGTGGCGATCGGCGGCATCACGCCAGCCCGGCTCGACGCAGTCTGGGATGCCGGCGCCGACTCGGCCGCGATGATCGGCGGGCTCTATGCGGGAGGACGGATCGAGGACAACGCGCGGGAAGCCCTCGATCTCGGCCGCCGGCGCGGCCGGCGGGGCAGGATTTACCTCGTCGGTTTCATGGCCGGCGGCAAAAGCTCCGTGGGCCGGCGCCTGGCCGAGCGGCTTGCCCTGCCGTTCGTGGACCTTGACGACGAGATCGAGCGGACGAGCGGAAAGACGGTCCGGGCGATTTTTGAGGAGTCGGGCGAGGCCGCCTTCCGCGAGCGCGAGGCCGCGTTCCTCGCGGCCACGGAGTCGCTCCCGGCGGCCGTCATCGCCACGGGGGGCGGCTGCTTCGCGCAGGGGGACAATCGCAGGCGCATCGGCCGGCTGGGAACGGCGGTCTTCCTCGACGTTGCGCTCGAGACCGTCCGCGCACGGCTCAAGGGCAAGACCGATCGCCCGCTCTTCCGGAACGAGGAGCAGCTCGGACGGCTCTTTGCGGAGCGCTCGCCCTTCTATAGAATGGCGCCCGTCGCTGCGGTCCTCGGCGGCGCGGAAACGGTCGAGGAGGCGGCGGACCGGGTGCTGATCGCGCTCGACGATTTCGACAAACTCCACGGATGAAGGAGACTCCGGCTCCCGCATGCGCTACCTGATCCTCTCGGACATTCATTCGAACGACGAGGCGCTCGCCGCGGTGCTCGCGCGCGTGCGCCGCAAGCGCCACGACCGGGTGATCGTGCTCGGAGACTTCGTCGGCTACGGCGCCAACCCGAACCACGTGATCGACCGCATCCGCAACATCCGCAAGCCCAAGCGGATGATCCGTGGTAACCACGACAAGGTCGTGTGCGGCCTCGAATCGGGGGACCTCTTCAACCCCGTTGCCCTGAAGGCCGCCCGGTGGACGACCGGGAAGCTCACACCCCGCAACTTCAAGTTCCTCGAGGCGCTTCCGCTCGGGCCGCTCTCCGTGGACGGCGCCTTTGCCATCTGCCACGGCTCGCCGCGGGACGAGGATGCCTACATCTTCACCGACTACGACGCCTACCTGAATTTCCGGGAGACCGACGCGGCCGTGTGCTTCTTCGGCCACAGCCACATTCCGTCCGTGTTCACCCTCGAGCCGCACGGCATCCTCGTCGAGCTGGTAGAGGGGGAGCGCCTGCGCTACCCGCTGAAGAAGGGGATGCGCTACCTCATCAATCCGGGCTCGATCGGCCAGCCGCGCGACCGCAACGCTGCCGCGGCGTACGCCATCTACGATGCGACCGAGGGGGTCGTGCACTTCGACCGGGTGCCGTACCCGGTCGAAAAGGCCCGCGAGAAGATCTACAAGGCGGGGTTGCCGCACATGCTCGGCGATCGACTCCTCGTGGGCGCGTAGCCACTGATAATCCTCGCCGAATCTTCGGAGGATTGAGTTTGGCGAACTTGCGGCGCGGTCTTCGCGTCTTTGGCGCGGTGTTTTTCTTGGCGACCGGCTGTGCCCACCGGATTGACGATTCCGTCGAAGAGCCCGCACCGACGCCCGTGCCTGCGCGCGTGTTCGCGTCGCTCGCCGAGGCCGAACCGACGCTGACCGCGCTCGAGGACCGGCGCGCGTTCGACGCGGCGACGCTCGACGACGCCGCGGCCTCTCCGAACGCCGCGGTCCGGACCCGCGCGGCGGTTGCTCTCGGCCGGATCGGCGACGGCCGCGCATCGGCCGCGCTCGGCCGGCTCGCGGCCGACAGGTCTCCGGAGGTCCGCGCTGGGGCGGCTTTCGCCGCCGGAATTCTCGGCGAGCAGGGCTTGACGCGCTCGCTCGTGCCGCTCCTGTCGGATCCCGAGCCCGCCGTCGCCATGCGCGCGGCCTGGGCACTCGGCTTTCTGGAGTCGAGCGGCGGGGAACAGGCGCTCCTCGCGGCGATCCCTGGCGCCGCGACGGTGGAGCTGCGCGCCGCATTTCTGCGCGGCCTCTGGCGGTTCTCCACGCCGGCGGCCAGAGAAGCGGTCCTGCCATATCTGGCCGACGCGGATGGGGGAGTCCGGACGGCGGCGCTCTACGTCCTGGCGCGCCGCCCGCAGCTGGATTCTCTCCAGGCGCTGACGGCGGCGCTCGGGGACCCGGACGCCCAGACGGCGGCACTCGCGGCACGGGGCCTCGGGATCTTCGGAAAAGCGGAATCGATCGCTCCGCTGGCCTCGGTGATCGGACCGGCGCGGACCCCCGTGACGATCAACGCGATGCTGGCGCTCTACGTCGTCCTCGAGAAGAACCCGGCCGTGGCGTTTCCGGCCGACCTGCGCACTCGGGTGATCGCACTCGCCGGCGACGTCAATCCTAATCTCGCCGTCCCGGCTCTGGCGCTCCTGCGCTGGCAGACGGAGGACCGCGAAGCCTTCCGGCGACTCTGGACGGTGGCTTCGACGGGAAAAGAGCGGCGACAACAGGTTGCGCTCCGGTCCCTCCTGGCGGGGCTCGGCGCGAAGGCGCTCGGCCTCGCGGACACTGCGATCGCATCCCCGGATCCGTACCTTCGCGGGGCGGCAGCCGAGGCACTCTCGTTTCTGCCGGAAGCCGATGCGGCGCCGCGCCGCGCGAAGCTCGCGGCAGATCCCGAGGTCGTCGTGCGTCTGAAGGTGCTCGAGGGCCTGAAGACGCCGGCAGAGGCGCGCAGCAACCACGCGCTCGTCGCCGCACTGCTCGAGGACCCAAACGCGGGGGTCCGCGCCGGGGCGATCGACGCCCTCGCGCTGTCGGACGATGCCGACATGTTGTCGCTGTGCCGGGAGATGGTCACCCGGTCCTACGGGGACCGCGATCCGGATGTCCCGATCGCCGCGATCGGGGCGGCCGAGAAGACCCCCGAGAGCGCCGACGCGCGGGCCGTGGTGGAGGCGGCGTATCGCCATCCGTCCACCCTGGTATCCCGTCTGGCCCGCCGCTCGCTCGTGAAAACCTTCCACGCCGATCCCGCGGAGTTTCCGTGGCGGGAGTACGTGACCGGCAAGAGCGTCGCGGACTACGCGGCGCTGCTCGCCGAGGCGCGCCGGCCCTGGACCGCGACGATCGAGACGGTCCGCGGCGCGTTCACCGTGCGGTTCGCGGGCGAGGCCGCGCCGCTGACGGTGATGAACTTCGTCGCGCTCGCCCAGAAGGCGTATTTCGATGGCGCGCCCATCCACCGCGTCGTGCCCAACTTCGTCGTCCAGGACGGCGACCCGACCGGCACCGGAAACGGGGGCCCCGGATACGAGATCCGGGACGAGCTGAACACGATCCCGTACCGGACTGGCACCGTCGGTATGGCGCTGGCCGGCCCGGACACCGGCGGCACGCAGTGGTTCGTGACGCAGGCGCCACAGCCGCACCTGGACGGCAGCTACACGGTTTTCGGGTCGATTGTCTTGGGGATGGATGTCGTTCTCCGTATCGAGCAGGGGGATCGGATCCTGCGGGTCACGGTCTTCGCCGAGGCCGGATAGATGTACGCCCTCGGCCGGTCGGTCCAGTTCATCGGCCTCGTCGTGGCGGGCGCCGCGTTGTTCGTCGGCGTCCTTGGCCACGAAGTCCGGCGGGAGCTTCTGCTGCTCGGCGTCGGCGCCGGCATCTTCTTTGCGGGATACGCGCTGCAGAGGCGCGGCAAATGACGGGCGGTGTGATCCTCGCGACCCGCGAGCTCCCGGACCCCTTCGGCACGCTGCGGCCCGACTTCGAGGTCCGCGTGATGGGCTACAACCCGACCG
>JANMPW010000211.1:0-3030 GCA_031370065.1 Acidobacteriota bacterium | reverse complement strand
GGCCGCGAGGTCCTTGTCCGTGGCGCGCGGCCCGTAGCGAACGCCGTCGAACCGCGCCAGGTTCGACGAGGCCTCCGCGCTCGCGACGACGTAGTAGATCGCGATGGCGACGGTGGCCCTCGGGACGGAGACGGAAACGACTTCCGCTCCCGCGTCCCGGAAAATCCGGCGCGCATCTTCCAGGTTCGCGGCGACCTCGGGGTCGAGCCCATCCTGTTCGGCCTCCTCGAGGAATCCGACCCGCAGACCCTCGACGCCGCGCAGCAGGGCTCCTTCGGGATCGCCCACGGCGCGGTCGGCCGTCGTCGAGTCGCGAGGGTCGAACCCGGCGACGATGCGGTACAGGCGCGCCGCGTCCGCGACCGAGCGCGTGAGCGGCCCGATCTGATCGAGCGAGGACGCGAAGGCGACGAGGCCGTAGCGCGACACACGCCCGTAGGTCGGCTTGAAGCCCACGACGCCGCAGCAGGCCGCCGGCTGCCGGATCGAGCCTCCGGTGTCCGAGCCCAAGCCTCCCGGCACGAAGCGCGCTGCCACCGCGGCTGCGCTTCCGCCAGAAGAGCCGCCCGGGATCCTCTCCGTGTCCCAGGGGTTGCGCGTGACGTGGCTTGCGCTGTTCTCCGTGGACGACCCCATGGCGAACTCGTCCATGTTGGCCCGGCCGCTGAAGCCCGCACCGGCCTGGCGCAGGCGCGCCGCCACCGTCGAGTCGCCGGGAGGCCGGAACCCCTCGAGGATTCGCGAGGCGCAGGTGGTGCGCCGCCCGGCCACCCAGATGTTGTCCTTGAGCGCCAGCGGCACGCCGGCTAGTGGAAGAGATTCCCCCGCCGCCACCCGGGCGTCCACCGCGCGGGCTTCGGTCAGTGCCTGTTCGCGCGTGACCTCGAGGAAGGCGTGGATGCGGCCATCCCCCTCGTCGATCCGCGCGAGCGCCTCCTCGACGATGCCGACGGCCGACTGGCGGCCGGCGGCAACGACCGTCGCGGTCTCGGTCACGCCCTTCATGCGATTCAGGACCCCGAGCCGACGACGCGGGGCACCACGCCGTATCCGTGGACCTGGCGCGGGGCATTGGCTTCGAGCGCCTCGAGCCCGACTCCGGCGACCGGATCGTCCTTCCGGACCGGAGTCGCGGGCCCCGGCCGCGCGGGGCCAAATGCCGCTTCGGGGATCCCGGCGAGCTGGTCGATGTAAGCGAGGATGCGCGAAAGCTGCTCGGCCCAACGGGGAAGGTCTTCCTCGGGCACGCGAAGGCGCGCCAGATCCGCGATTTTTCGGACCATCTCGGCGGTGACAACGGGGCGGGCGGATGTCATCCTCGAAATTGTAAGGTGTTTTTGCCGGCCGCGCGACGCGGCCCGACGGGAGCGGAGAATGGTCGCCCGAGGTGGACAGGCTGCGCACAGAAGGATCCAGGGGCTGCGCCGGCGCGCCGAGCTCATCGCCCTTGCCCGAGCCGCGGAGCAGCGCGGCCTCGACGCATGGATTGTCGGGGGTGCCCTGCGCGACCGCCTCCTCGGCATCGCGTCGCCCGAGATCGACGTTGCCGTCTCTCGCGACGCCGAGGGCCTCGCGCGCGATCTGGAACAAGCCGGCCGCGGGAGGGCGATTTTCCTCTCGAAGGACCGGCCGGGGCCGCGCGTGTTCCGCGTGGCCGGGGCCCGGCCGATCGACATCGCCGAGATCGAAGGCGGATCGATCGCCTCCGACCTCGCCCGCCGCGACTTCACCGTGAATGCGCTGGCGCTCGGGCTCGGCTCGGGAGAGCTCCTGGACCCCTTCGACGGCGTCCGCGACGCCGCCCGACGCCGGCTGCGCTGCGTGAGGCCCGAAAACCTCGCCGAGGACCCGCTGCGAATCCTGCGGGCGGCTCGCCTCTGGGCTTCGCACGGGCTCGAGCCCGAGCCTGCGGTTCTCGCGGCGGCGCGTCCGGCGGCCCCGCTCTTTGGCCGCACCGCCCCGGAACGCATCGCCGCCGAGCTCTCGAAGCTGCTCGGCAGCGCGCGGGCCGCGCCCGCGCTCGCCTGGGCGGCCCGCGCGGGCATCCTGGGTGTGGCGCTCGGTCTCGCACTGCCCGCCTCGCGCCCGAACGCGATCGCGCGCGCGCTCGCCGTCCTCGACGGTCGCAGGGCCCGGGGGATCGCGCCCGAACGCCGTCGTCGACTGCGGCTGGCCTTCATCGCGATCCAAGCCGGGATGGCGGCGCCCGACGCCCGCCGGTGGCTCGGAGAGCGCCGCTGCCCCCGGGAGGAAACCCGGGACGCCGCGCTGCTCGTCGAGCTCGCGGCGTCGTCCGCAGGGATCCGCTCCGCGCGCGACCGCTGGCGCTGGGTCCTTCAGGCGGGTGCGCTCTCGAACGACGCGCTCATTCTCCTGGCCTGCCTGGGCGCCTCGGGTAAGCGTCGTGCGCGGGCCCTGGCGCCGCTGGCCCGCGCACCGCTCTGCCGGGTCGCCGTGAGCGGCGACGACGTCATGCGCTGGCTCGGCCTCGACCCGGGACCGCGCGTCGGGGAGCTGCTCGCCGGGCTCCGGGTCGCGGCCGCCATGGGCGAAGTGAAAAATCGGCGGCAAGCGCGGCACTGGCTGATCGGACAGGTCCGAAAGGGCCCGTAACCGGCTATAATTATTGGACATTGACACTCACTGAGCTTCTGAAGTTCATGGCCAAGAAGGAGGCTTCCGACCTCCACTTGAAGCCCATGCGGCCTCCCCTGCTGCGCATCAAGGGGCGCCTCATTCCCCTGAACGCCGACGCGCTACAGCCCAAGGACCTCGAGGAGATGCTGACCTCGATCCTGACGCCCGCGCAAAAGGAACGGCTCGAGGCCCACCAGTCCGTGGACGTCGGGTACGGCCTGACCGGCGTGGCCCGCTTCCGGTGCAACATCTTCGTGCAGCGCGGCTCCTACGCCGCCGTGTTCCGGCGGATTCCGTTCAAGCTGCCGTCGATCACCGAGTTGAGCCTGCCCGAGGTTCTCGAGAGCTTCGTGCACCTGCCCAAGGGCCTCGTCCTGATCACCGGACCGACCG
>JANMPW010000192.1:0-2656 GCA_031370065.1 Acidobacteriota bacterium | reverse complement strand
CCCCGGACTGCAGCTTCTCGAGGACCGGCTCGTTGGAGTCGTAGAGGTCGTAGTGGACGGCGATCCCGGTTCGCCGCGTGAACTCCTCGATCACTTCCTTCGGGAGGTACTCGGACCAGATGTAGAGGTTCAGCTTCTTCTCGCCGGGCCCCGGGTACGGAGCCTCGTCCCGCGCAGGGCCGCACCCTGCGGCAAATGCCACTGCGAACAGGGCGAGCGCCGCCGAGCGCCCCAGCCTCAGGACGTCTCTCCCCGCTCCCCCGGAGGCTGCTGAAGCCTCTGGGCGATGACGATCAGCACCACCGTGAGCGCGAGCAGCAGCGTCGAGACCGCGTTGACCTCCGGCGTCACGCCGACCTTCAACATCGAGTAGATCTGCAGCGGCAGAGTGGTCGCCCCCACGCCCGCGACGAAGGACGTGATCACGTAGTCGTCGATCGAGATGGTGAAGCACAGGAGCGCCCCCGCCACGATCCCCGGCGCGATCAGCGGCAGCGTCACGCGGCAGAACGTCTGTACGGGCCGCGCGCCGAGGTCGAGCGCCGCCTCCTCGAGCGAGCGGTCGAAGCCGGACAGCCGCGCCCGCACGACGATCGCGACGTAGGACACGCTGAAGACGATGTGCGCCAGCACCACGGTCCAGAGCGAGAGCCGCAGCGTCACGGCGCCGAAGAAGGTCACCAGCGCCGCGCCGATGACGATCTCCGGGATGATGATCGGCAGGTACAACAGGCTCCGCGTGAATCCGGAACCCTTGAACTCGTAGCGCCCGAGAGCGAGCGCCACCAGCGTCCCAAACACCGTCGCGACGATCGTCGAAACGAGGCCCACGATCAGGCTGTTCTTGACGGAGGCGAGAATCAGGTCGTTGTGGACGAGGTTGCGATACCAATCGAGCGTCGCGCCCTCCCACACGGCCGTTTGCGTTCCCCGGTTGAACGAGAAGACGATGAGGATCGCGATCGGTGCGTAGAGAAAGACGTAGACGAGTCCGGCGTACCCGGCCAGGAAGCGGCCCTTCCGGCTCACAGCAGCATGTCCTGCCCCTTGCGCTTCGTGTAGAGCGTGTAGGCAAAGAGGAGCGCCAGCACCGCGGCCGTCAGCTCGAAGGCCACCGCCGCGCCGAACGGCTTGTTGCGCGCGACGGCGAACTGGTTCTGGATGAGGTTGCCCGCGAGGATCGTCTTGGCGCCCCCGAGCAGGTCGGACACGATGAACTGGCCGAGGCTCGGAACGAATACCAGGATGACGCCCGCGACGATTCCCGGCATCGTGAGGGGCACGGTCACGCGCCGGAAGGTCGCGGCCCGGCCCGCCCCGAGGTCTTCCGAGGCCTCGAGCAGAGACAGGTCGAGTTTCTCGAGCGAGGCGAAGAGCGGAAGGATCATGAACGGCAGCTCGCCGTAGACGAGGCCGATCAGCACGGCGAAGTTGTTGTACAGCAGCTCAACGGGATGCGAGACGAGCCCGGTCTCCGTCAGGATGCGATTGACGAGGCCTTCCGTCCGCAGCAGGAACATCCACGCGTACGTGCGGATCAGGAAGCTCGTCCAGAAGGGCACGACGACGAGACCGAGCAGCAGGTTGCGCCGGCGCGGCGGGGCCGTGACGGCGATGTAATACGCGACGGGATAGCTGATCGCCAGGCACAGCACGGTCGTCACCGTCGCCATCCAGATCGACCGCCAGAAAATCTGGAGGTAGATCGGATGGAAGGATCGCGCGTAGTTGGCGAGGAACTTGCCCGAGGAGATGTACAGCCCGAGGTCCTGGATCGGCTTCAATCCGCCGTAGGTGGCGCGCTGGCCGAAGCTGACGAGAAAGAGGATGCCGAGCGGAAGCAGGAAGAAGACGCCGAGCGCGGCCCATGTGGGAAGGACGAGAGGATAGGCCGCCCGGCCCGCCCGCCCGGGGGCATCCCGCTTCATTCGCCGGAGGCCTTGCCGCCAATCACGACCGCGTGCCTCGCGTTCCAGCACAGGAATGCATGGCCCCCGACGGTGAACTTCGACGCCTCCTCGAACGGCTTCTCGTTCTGCTCGTAGACGAAGAACCGCTCATCCGCGCCGTCGCGCACGATCCAGACCGTGCTCACTCCCTGGTAGACCCGGTCCTCGACGGTCACGGCCAGCGAAGGCACACCGTGGGCGGACAGGTCGCGTCCGCGCAGGTCGAGCTTCTCCGGGCGCACGACGAACCGGACTTCCTCGCCGACCCGGTAGTGGGCGCCCTCCGACGGCAACCGCACCTGGCCCCCCGCCTTGAGGGCGAGAGCGACGGTTCCGTTGACGGCCTCGGTCACGCGGGCGGCAAAGAAGTTCGAGGCCCCCATGAAGTTCGCGACGAACTCCGTCGCCGGTTTTTCGAAGACGCGCGCGGCCTCGTCCACCTGCTCGACCTTCCCACGGCTCATGACCGCGATCCGGTCGCTCATGGTCAGCGCTTCCTCCTGGTCGTGCGTCACGAAGATGAACGTGATGCCGAGCGAGCGCTGCAGGTGCTTCAACTGGACCTGCACCTCCTTGCGCAGCTTCTGGTCGAGCGCTCCGAGGGGCTCGTCGAGCAGAAGCACCTCGGGCTCGAGCGCGAGAGCCCGGGCGAGAGCCACGCGCTGCCGCTGGCCGCCCGAGAGCTGCGGCGGAAGGCGCTTCTCGAA
>JANMPW010000171.1:0-2677 GCA_031370065.1 Acidobacteriota bacterium | reverse complement strand
GATGGCGCTCTCGGCCGAGCTCGGCAAGGCGAACCTCGTGGCGGAAAGCCTGAGCACGACGGCCGTCGTGTTGCTCGAGAAGGACGGCGGCGGCTGGTCGATCACGGAGTCGCAGCTCGAGCTCGTCGCGAAGATTCCGGGCGCGTCGCAGGAGGCGTTCCAGGCGGCCGCGGATTCGGCGAAGCTTAACTGCCCGCTCTCGAAGCTTCTGAAGGCGAAGATCACGCTGACCGCAAAGCTCGAAGGCTAACCGGCGGGAGTTACTTCTTCGGAGGCTTCGAGGGGCGAAGGTCGATCCGCGATGGAATCGCGCGGTCCGGGAAACGGACCAGGTCCGCAACGGCTTCGGCGACGTCCTCGGGCTGGAGCATCCACTCGGCATCGCGGTTGCCGTGCGAGTGGCCGAACTCGGTGGCGACGGAACCCGGGAGGACCGTCGCGATGCGGATACCGTCGTGGCGCAGGTCGAGCATCGCGGCTTCGGAGAAGCCGAGCAGGCCGAACTTCGAGGCGTTGTACGCGGCGCCCCCGGCAAACGCGTTCACCGAGGCGAGCGAGGCGATGTTCACGATGAACCCTCCGCCGTTGGCCTTCATGAGCGGCGCCCCGTGGTGGACGGCGTAGTAGACGCCGAAGAGGTTCGTCTCGAGGACTTCGCGGAACTGATCGGGCGAGAGACTGTCCACCGGCGCGAAGTGCCCGAGCCCCGCGTTGTTGACGAGCACGTCGAGCCGCCCGCCCTCGCGCGCCACCGACTCGACGAGGCGCTTCTGGTCCTCCTCGCGCCGCGCGTCCGCGGCAAAACCGCGAATGGACAGGCCGTCCTTCGCGAAACGCGCGAGCGCGGCCTTCGTCGACTCCTCCGTGCGGCCGGAGAGGAACACCGAGAAGCCGTCCGCGGCCAGGCGCCTCACGATCGCCGCGCCGATGCCGCGAGTACCGCCGGTCACGAGCGCGACGCGGGCTGTGGTCATGGTCAGTACCTTCCCCCCACCGGCGCGGGTATGGCGTCGAGGTCGGCGAGGTCTTCCGCGGTCAGCGAGATCACGGCTGCGGCGTGATTCTGCTCGACGTAGTTCTGCCGCTGCGTGCCCGGGATCGCGAGGACGTGCTCGCCGTGCGAGAGGACCCAGGCGAGCGCGATCTGCGCCGGCGTGACGCCGCGGCGGTCGGCGACGGCGCGGACGGCTTCGACGATCCGCTGGTTGGCGGCCACCGCCTCCGGCTTGAAGCGCGGCAGCGTCGAGCGAAAGTCTTCGACTCCGAACTGCGCATCCGCCTTGATCGCGCCGGTCAGAAACCCGCGCCCGAGCGGGGAGAAGGCTACGAAGGACGCGCCGTTCGAGGCGCACCAGGGCGCAACGTCTTCGAGGTAGTCGCGCGTCCAGAGTGAGAGCTCCGACTGCACGGCCGTCACCGGGTGGATCCGCGAGATCTTCTCGAGCTCCGGCACCTTCGCCTCGGAAATGCCGAGCCAGCGCACCTTTCCGGCAGCGACAAGCTCCACCATGGCTCCCCACGTTTCCTCGACCGGAACCTGCGGGTCGATGCGATGCAGATAGTAGAGATCGATCGTGTCAACGCCAAGGCGGTCGAGCGAGCCGTCGCACTCCGCCCGGATGTGGTCCGGACGCCCGTTTCGGCCGTACTTGTAGCCAACGAGCTCTTCGAGTACGAGGCCGGCCTTCGTGGCAATGACGACGCGGTCGCGCCGCCCGGCAAGGGCCCGACCGACCAGCGACTCGTTCGTGTAAGGACCGTATGCGTTCGACGTGTCGAAATGATCGACGCCGACGTCCACGGCCCGTCGGATCAGCGCGATTCCCGCCTCATCGTCCACGTTCCTGTCGTGGTACGCCCATGACAGCTCCATGCACCCGAGGCCGACGGGATGGACCCGGCGATTCGTTTTTCCCAGCGGTCGCAACATGGTGGCCACGATATCAATCTCTCGTGGCCTCTCCTGTGGACCTTCACGGATACGCCCCGGGCGGACATCATCTGTCCGTGCCGGCCCGCATCCTTGGCTCATGGGAGAGCTTCTCGAGCCGCGTTCCTGGTGCCGCCAGCGGTGGTGCCGCGAGGACACGGGCGCCGAGCATCGGCCCGGGGACGGGTGCTCCTGCCACGCGCACGGGGCCGAAGTCGTGACGGATCTGGAGCGGCCGATCACGCTGACCGCCCGGGCCTGGCGCCTCGACGCCTTCGCCTGCCGCACGTGTGGCCTAAAAACGCGGAACATGGTCGAGTATCCGAACCTCTTCTTGCGCTGCGAGCCCTGCGCCGCGCTGGATCGCTGGCCTTACGTGTGGACAGGCCGGATTCCCCGCGCCTAGGCACGCCAATTTCCGCTAATCTGATTCCCGTTCGGGACGCGGTGTCCCGGCAGGGAGCAACGATGAAGTCGTACGTCAGATTGACCGAACCGATGGTGCGCGAAAACGGAACGCTCCGGACGGCCACGTGGGACGAGGCGCTCGTCCGGGCTGCGGAGGGATTCCGCAAGGTGCGCGCCGAGCACGGCGGGGAGGCGATTGGCCTCTTCTCCTGCTCGAAGGCGACGAACGAGGTGAACTACCTCGCTCAGAAGTTCGCCCGGGCGGTCCTCGGCTCGAACAACATCGACAGTTGTAACCGCACCTGACACGCCCCCAGCGTCGTCGGTCTGACGACGGTG
>JANMPW010000157.1:0-2851 GCA_031370065.1 Acidobacteriota bacterium | reverse complement strand
CGCGTGGGCCGTTCGGATCACAAAACGCGCGCCCCCCTGCGCGATCCGCGCCTACTCGATCTTCTTGATCGCCGCCTCCGCCGCCCACCGGATCCGCGGGTGCTCGGCCAGCTTCTTCAAGATGGGGAGCCCCGGCGTCGCTGCGGGCTTGCCGATCGCGCCCAGCGCGCCCGCGCAGGCGCACAGCACGTGGATCTGCTCGCCCTTGACCGAGCATGCGGCGATGAGCGCGGGGACCGCGGGCGCAGCGGCCTTGCCGATCGCCGCGATGGCGTTGCCCGACATCAGCCGCACGTTCGGGTCGCTGTCCTTGAGCGCCGCCGTGAGCTGCGGGAGCGCCGGCAACGCGGCCGCGCCGAGCTTGGCCAGCGCCATGGCCGCAAGCCCGCGCGTGACCGGGTTCGAGTCCGAGAGCGCCTTGCCGAGCTCGGCCGCCGTCCCCGTCGGAACGCGCGGCTCCTTCACGTTGGCCGCGGCCGCCCAGGCGGCGGCTCCCGTCTTCGCGAGCACGATGTTGTCGACGCCGAGGTTGTAGCCCGTGGACGCGGCGTTCTTGCCGAGGCACACGTAGGTCAGCGTGTGACGCCCCTTCGTCAGGCGCGGCCAGCCGACCTGGTACGCGGCGCCGACGTACGTCTCGTAGACATAGCCGTCGAATTCCATCTGGGGACGCACGTCCGCTCCCGGCTCGTGCTCGAGCTGCGGCGCCACCGGAGGCTTGCCGTCCAGGAGCACCGTGTAGATGCCGTAGTCGGAGGCCTGCGCGAGCTCCGTGTAGACCTCGTAGTCGCCGTCGTCGGCAACGTCGAACGGGATCTCGAGCTTCGAGCCCTTGCCCTCCGCCTCGAAGAGGATCACGTCCTTGGACCAGAAGAGGTCGGGCACGATCGAGATCTTGCCCTTCTCCGCCTTCGCGCCGGCCATGTCGGCCTCGACCTCGATCTGCGTCGCGTTGCCCTGGGGCAGGCGCGCCGAGCCGTACGGCACGGGCGGCTGGTCCTCGGCGATCCCCTCCTGGTACCAGAAGGCGACCGACGACATCAGGTCCACGCGCTCGCCGAAACCCGACTTGACAGAGCCGTCCGTGTTGAACGTCCAGCCTTTGTGCTCGATGTCGAACTTGAGCGACTTCGTGAAGGGAACCGGGTCGACGAGGTGCCAGCGGTAGGCCGTCATCCGCGAGCCGAGGCCCGTGCCATCGGCGACCGTGACCCCGTAGTACGGCCCGTCGTCCACGTGCAGGCCCCACGCGTCGTTGAAGTAGTCCTCGCTGCCGGTGCCCTCGATGGACGGATACTTCTCCCCGTCCACAAAGAAGAAGTCGTCGCCCTCGCCGAACCAGCCCGCCTCGGCTTGCACGACCGAGAGGACCGTTCCGACGTAGTGGCCCTTGCCCTTGACGTTGAGGAACTCGTAGTTCTTTCCATCGGCCGGAGCCGGAAGCGATTGCCGGTAGCGCGCATGAAAGTAGGGCGTGTGCGCGGGAAGCGACGGGACCTTCTCCCAGTCCACGTGGAAGTAGAGGTTCGCCACGCGGCGCCGGCCCTCGTTGGTGATCGTGACGCGGCAGGACTTGCGGAACGGCATCGGCCAGTAGCTGTTGCGCGCGCGCCCCGCCGAGCTGTCGCGCACCATGAGGGATTTCACCGGACGCTCGAAGCCGTGCCCGACCGCGAAGAAGTCGCCGACAGGCGCATCCACGCTCGGAGTCGCGCTGCCGTCGTAGTAAACGGGCAGGCGCAGCAGGCGCGGCCACCCGTACTCGTTGTCCGCGATCGTCACCCAGAGGTGCGTCAGAACGCCGGGCCCTTCGAGATCCGCGAGGACGGTCGTCTCGCCGGGAATCGGGCGCTTGCTGTCGTCGTTGGAATTCCAGTCCGCGTTGTTCGACGAGGAGCGATGGGCCAGGAAATCCTTGGGCTCGAGGAGGTGGTACGGATCCGGCAGGCCCGACGCCGGCTGCTGGGAGGCCGCGGGCTGCGCGGCACAGAACGCGATCGCGAAACAGAAGAGAAGCGAAGCGAGAGTCCTCATGGCTCCTCCAGTGCGGGTATCCTAATGCTTCCATGAAGAAGTCCTTGGCGCTCTTCCTGTTCTCAGCGTTCTTCGCGGCCGCCGCGCCGGCCCTTCTGGCCCAGGACCCGGTCCTCGTCGGCGCCGGCGACATCGCCGACTGCAAGGCCCTCTCGCCCGCCGCGAAGACCGCCATTCTGCTCGACCACATCGAGGGGACGGTCTTCACGCTCGGCGACAACGCGTACGAGAACGGAACCGCGAAGCAGTTCGCGGATTGCTACCACCCGACGTGGGGCCGCCACAAAGCGCGCACCCGCCCGGCCGTGGGCAACCACGAGTACGGAGCGGCCTTTGCGAACGGCTACTTCGGGTACTTCGGGGAAGCTGCTGGCGATCCGACGAAGGGCTATTACAGCTACGACCTCGGGAAGTGGCACGTCGTCGTCATCAACAGCAACTGCGACCAGGTCGGTGGCTGCAAAGCGGGCTCGCCGCAGGAGCAATGGCTGCGCGAGGACCTCGCGGCGCATCCGGCCCCTTGCACCGCCGCAATGTGGCACCACCCTCGCTTCTCGTCGTCGGCCGAGCACGGAGACGACAGGCGCGTACGGGACATCTGGAGAGCTCTGCACGACGCGGGTGCCGACGTCGCCCTTGCAGGCCACGACCACGACTACGAGCGCTTCGCACCGCAGGATGCCGACGGCAAGGCCGACCCCGAGCGCGGCATCCGCGAGTTCGTGGTCGGAACCGGAGGCCGGTACGAGTACAAGTGGAGCAAGATCGAGGCGAATAGCGAGGTCCACAACAACGAGACCTTCGGCGTCCTGAAGCT
>JANMPW010000154.1:0-5323 GCA_031370065.1 Acidobacteriota bacterium | reverse complement strand
TGAACCGCAGGCGCACGTTGCGGAAAGGCTTCGTCGCGAAGTAGCCCTGCTCGACGCTCTCTTCCGTGGCCGAGACGCCGCCCATGTGCAGGACATCCTCGGTTTGTTCCTCGATCATGATGTCGATGACGTCGTCCACGGTGACGATTCCGAGCAGGCGGTTCTGTTCGTCGACCACCGGGATCGCGTGGACGTCGTACTTCGACACGAGGCGCGCGACCTCTTCCTGCTGGGCGTCGGTGCGGACCGTGAGCAGGCGCCGCTCCATCATCTCGGAGATCCTCTTTTCGGGCGGCGCGGGGAAAAGGTGGCGCAGCGACGCGTATCCGACGAGGCGCCCGGCGTCGTCCACCGCGTAGAGGCTCTGGACGGTTTCGACCTCGGGGTCGATGCGCTTCAAGTGGTCGAGCGTCTCGGCGACCGTCCACTCGGGCCGGATCGTCGCGAACTTTTCGGTCATGAGGCGGCCAGCCGTGCGGGGCGGATAGCGCAGCAGCCGCTCGACCTCGGCCGCGTCCCGTGGCGACATCTTCGCGACGATGGCTTCGCGCTGGCGCTGCGTCAGGTGCTCGAGGAGGAACGTGACTTCGTCGGCGGGCAGCCGGTCGAGCTCGGCGCCGAGCTTGGCCGGGGAGGCGCGGTGGAGGATGAGCCGCAGCGTTTCGCCCTTGAGCTCCGAGAGCACCGCGGCGCCCTGCTCGGGCGGCAACGCCTCGAAAAGCACCACGCGGTCTTCGCGCGGCAGATCGTCCAGGAGCTCCGCGAGGTCCGCCGGATGGATGTTCGCCACCGCCGCGGCCAGCTCCTTCGGGTTCTCCCGAATCAGCTCCTCGATGTCGGGACCGATGACTTTGGCGAGAGACATGCGCGGGGGATTCTGTCACCAGACGGCAGACCTCAGACAGCGGAAAGCAGACAAAAGGAGTCTCGTCTGCGGTCTGTTACTGCCGGCTGCCGTCTGCTCGCGTCGGATCCACCCAGTCGCTCGAGCCGTCCGGATGAAACTCCTTCTTCCAGATGGGGACCGTCGTCTTCACACGGTCGATGGCGGCGCGGCAGGCGGCGAACGCGTCGGCGCGGTGCGGCGAGACCGCGGCGATGGCGACGGAGGCGTCGCCGACAGAGAGGAGTCCGACGCGATGCTTCATGCCGATTTTCACGGAAGGGAACTCCTGGCCGAGGCCGTCGGCGATGCGGGCCATTTCGGACTCTGCCATCGGGCCGTACGCCTCGTACTGGATCGCCGTCGTCCGGCACCCCGCGTTTTCGTCGCGCACGATGCCCACGAAGAGGAAGAGGGCGCCGTCCGAAGATCGGGCTTCGAGCAGAAGAGCGGCCAGATCGATGGGGGAGGTGATGAGGTACATCGGGAGTCTACCGACTTCTTCTCATCCTCCCGCCACCGGCGGCAGGAACGCCACTTCGTCGCCGTCCCGAAGCACGGTGTGGCTTCCGACGTACTCCCGATTCACCGCGGCGGGGGGTATGGAGGGGAAGCGGCGAAAGAGGGCGACCTCCCGGCCGAGCGCGGCCCAGAGGTCTTCGACCCTCGTCCCCTCGGCGAGCTCCCGCTCTTCCTGGTCGCGGCCGACCGCGTCTCGAAAGGACGCAAAGTGCAGAAGGCGGACGTGCATGGGCGGAGTTTATGCGGGCCGGTGCTCCGGCGTGGATTCCGCCCCTTGACATCTGACTGACCGGTCGGTTATTGTTCGTGTCGATGCCGCGAGTTGCCAACGCCACTGAGGCCGAGCGCCGGCTAGCGCTCTTGAAGGCCGCGTTCCGCGAGGTTGCCGAGAAAGGCTTCTCCGAAGTCACGCTCGACGACATTGCGCGCCGCGCCGGCGTCTCGAAGGGCGTCACGCTCTACTACTTCGACTCCAAGGAAGACCTCTTCCGCGAGCTCTTCGGCTGGCTCATCGACTCGATCCACGCCCGGATGCGCGAGGCCGTCGGCGCCGTAGAGGAGCCCGTCGCCAAGGTCCGCGCCCTGGTCGCCCTCATCTTTCCGTCGCCCTCGAAGAACCGTGCGTTCTTCCGCGCGTTCGTGGACTTCTGCGGCCTCGCATCGCGGCGCGAGGCGTTCCGCGTGGTCAACGAGCGCTTCTACGCGGGCTGCCGCGACATCGACGGCGGCATCGTGGAGGAGGGTATGCGACGCGGCGTTTTCGTCGTGCGCGACCCGAAAGAGGCCGGCTCGACGATGCGTGCGATCTTCGACGGACTGATGATGCAGTGGCTCGCCGAGAAGGATCCCGAGGCGACTTTCGGCGTCTACCGGGACCGCTGCGAGCGGGAGATTCTGCACTACCTGCTGCCGGTCCCGAACGCGAAAGGGGAAAAACGATGACGGCTGCGCCCGCCCCCGACCCCCCCTGCGCCAACGGCGGATGCCCGCGGCAGAGCGAGCCCGGAGAGCTTTACTGCTCGACCTGCGGCCTGGAACGGTCCCTGTTCGATCCCGAAGCCCGACGGCGAGCCGCGCTCCGGCGCTCCGGCGCTGGGGGGGAAATCGACCGGCGATAGAATCCCGGTTGCCCATGATTCCCGACGGCGCCCCCCTCTCGGTCAAGCGGATCCTTCTCGCCGCGCCTCGTGGTTTCTGCGCCGGAGTCGTGCGCGCGATCGAGATCGTGGATCTCGCCCTCGATTGCTTCGAGGGCCCCGTGTACGTGCGCCGCGAGATCGTCCACAACAGCCACGTCGTCCACGACTTCGAGGCGCGCGGCGTGCGGTTCGTGCAGGAGCTCGACGAGGTGCCCGACGGCGCCACGGCGGTCTTTTCCGCACACGGCGTCTCGCCGCAGGTGCGGGCCTCGGCCGCCGCCCGGGGCCTGCGCGTGATCGACGCGACCTGCCCGCTCGTGACCAAGGTGCACCTGGAGGCGATCCGTTTCGCCCGGATGGGCTACGAGATCCTGCTCGTCGGCCACGCGGGGCACGAGGAGGTCGAGGGCACGATGGGGGAGGCCGCCTCGCAGATCCGGCTCGTCTCTTCCGTCGCGGACGCGCAGGAGGTCGCGGTCACGGACCCGGAGCGCGTGGCGTTCATCACGCAGACGACCCTGTCCATGGAGGACACGCGCCCGATCGTCGAGGCCCTGCGGCGCCGCTTTCCGAAGATCCACGTGCCGGCCAAGGACGACATCTGTTACGCGACACAGAACCGCCAGGTCGCCGTGCGGGCGCTGGCCCAGCGCGCGCCGCTCATCCTCGTCGTCGGCTCGCGCAATTCCTCCAACTCGAACCGTCTCGTCGAGGAGGCCGCGCTCGCCGGGGCGCGGGCCTACCTCGTGGACGACGTGTCGGAGATCGACCCGGCCTGGCTCGAGGGCGTCGAGACGGTCGGCATCACCTCCGGCGCTTCGGCCCCGGAATTTCTCGTCAACGAGATTGTGCGTGTGCTTCGGGCGCAGGGCGAGGTGGAAGTCGAGATCATCCTGACCGTCGAGGAGGACGTGCACTTCCCCCTTCCCCCCGAGGTGGCCGGCGCTCGCCGCGCACAGCCGCCCGCAGCGACTCTGCCGACCCGTTCGTGACGGGCCAGGTGCGCTCGTGACCCGGCCGAGGTTCGCGGACAAGGTGGCCTTCGTCACGGGCGCCTCGCGCGGCATCGGCGAGTCGATCGCGCGGCGGCTCGGCGCGGAAGGCGCAAGCGTCGTGCTGGCCGCGCGCGACCGCGAGGCTTGCGAGCGCCATGCCTCCCAGATGCGCGCCGCGGGTCAGGAGGCTCTGGCCGTCGTCTGCAACGTGACGGACCCCGCTTCGGTCGCGCTCGCGATCGGGGCGGCCGTCTCGCGGTGGGGGCGTATCGACATCCTGGTCAACAATGCGGGTATCGGCGGGCGGACTCCCCTCGACGACCCCGATGACGCGCGATGGGACGCGATCCTCGCGACCAACCTGACGGCGGTCTTCCGCGTCATCCGCGAGGCATCCCCGCACCTGTCCCAGGGCGGCCGCGTCGTCAACCTGTCTTCGGTCCTCGGCCGCTTCGGCGTTCCCGGCTTCGCGGCCTACTCCGCCTCCAAGCATGGCGTGATCGGCCTGACCCGCAGCCTCGCGCTCGAGCTCGCTGCGCGGCAGATCACGGTCAATGCGATTTGCCCGGGTTGGGTCGAGACCGAAATGGCGCGGGAGGGCTTTCGCGGCATGGGCAGCGAAGAGCAGGGCCGGCAGGCGGCCGCCCGCATGGCTCCCCTGAACCGCGTCCTGCATCCCGACGAGATCGCTGGCCTCGTTGCCTACCTCGCCTCCGAGGATGCCCGCTCCGTCACCGGCCAGGCCATCGTGGCCGACGGGGGCCAGGTGATGCCGTAAAAGCCGGGTTGTGACTTGTGAGTCCTCAGCCTCGAGTTCTGAGTGTAGACTTTCAGACGGCTCGCAACGCACAACTCACGACTCACGCCTCACGATCAAGAGGGAGCGCAAATGACGAGAGAAGAGTTCCTCACGGCCCTGGACGCCCTGATCGCTGAAAATCATCTCCTGAAGCATCCGTTCTACCAGCTCTGGTCGCAGGGCAAGCTCACCCTCGAGAACCTGCGCGAGTACGCGATCTCCTACTACCCGCACGTTGCGGCGTTCCCGACCTACGTCTCGGGCGTGCACTCGAGTTGCGAGGACGCGGCGTTGCGCCAGGAGCTTCTCGAGAACCTGATCGAGGAAGAGCGCGGCGCAGAAAACCATCCCGCCCTGTGGCGGCGTTTCGCGGTCGCGCTCGGCGCGGCGCCCTGCGACCTCTCGGCGACCCCGCGCACGCCCGAAGTGGCGGACGCGATCGCGGAGTTCCGGCGTTCGACCCACGACGGCTCCGTGGCCGAGGGCCTTGCGGCGCTATACGCGTACGAGTCGCAGATTCCCGAGGTCTCGAAGACGAAGCGCGAAGGCCTCGGCGCCTTCTACGGGATCGTCGATGAGGACGCGACGCGCTTTTTCTCCGTCCACGAAGAGGCCGACGTGTGGCACCGGCAGGTCGAGCGCGCGGCGCTCGGACGGGTTGCCGAAACGCCGCAGGAGCGCGAGAAAGCGCTCGAGGCGGCGCGGCGCTGCTGCGAGGCGCTCAACCTGGCGCTCGACGGCGTGATGCGGGAGAACGCCCTCGTCTGCTGATCCGGTGATCCCGGCCGCCGTCCCCACGCAATGAAGGATCGCCGCGCGGATCTCTTCATCTCGCCGACGGCGGGCGCGGCGCTCGTTTTTCTGCTCCTCGTTCTCGCGTCTTTCTGGCCGGTCGTCACCGGCAGGCGCTCGTTCTTCCACATGGACCTCTCCTACGAGCACCTCCCGGTGTGGGAGGCGTCGCAAAAGGCGCTGCGCTCCGGGC
>JANMPW010000141.1:0-5034 GCA_031370065.1 Acidobacteriota bacterium | reverse complement strand
AAGCAGGACGTGCTCCAGGTCGTCATCTTCGCGACGCTGGTGGGCGTCGCCGCCGCGCACGTGCAGGTGCGGGCGGAAGGGTTTCTGCGGATCATGGACTCGATCGTGGCCGTCATGTTCCAGCTGACGGACTACGTGATGTCGCTGACGCCCCTCGGCGTCTTCGGCGCGATGGCGGGATCGGTGTCCCACCACGGCCTGGGGGTCCTCGGCTCGTACGCCAAGCTCGTGTCGTCGCTCTATGGCGCGCTCATTCTCTTCGCTCTGCTCGTGCTCATCCCCGCGCTCATGCTCGCGCGCGCGAACATCCGCATCTTCTTCCGCAAGATCCGCGAGCCGTTCCTGCTCGCCTTCTCGACGGCTTCCTCCGAGGCGGCGCTGCCCCGCGCGCTCGAGAAGATGGTCGAGTTCGGCGTGCCCGAATCCGTGGCCGGCTTCGTCATCCCGGCCGGCTACTCCTTCAACCTCGACGGCTCGACCCTCTACATCTCGCTCGCGGCGCTCACGATCGCGCAGGCCGCGCACGTCGAACTGTCGCTGTCGACCGAGCTCCTGATGATGCTGACGTTTCTCATGACGTCCAAGGGAGTCGCCGGCGTGCCGCGCGCCGCGCTTGTCGTCATCGCGGCCGGCTGCGCCTCCTTCGGCCTGCCCGGCGAAGCGGGCGTCGCCATGATCCTCGCGGTGGACGAGCTGATGGACATGGCGCGCACCTCCATCAACGTGATGGGCAACTGCGTCGCCTCCGTCGTCGTCGCGCGGTGGGAGGGCGTGCTCGGAGAGCCGCTGTCCATCCGGGACGAGAATTCCCCCGGCGCCGAGCTCGCGAAGAAGGCGATTCCGTAGTCCTGGCGGCGCCTTCCCTCATTGCAGGCTGAAGGTCTTCACGAGGAATACTGCCATCTGGCCGCGCGTCGTCGGTGAGCCCGGGCAGTACAGCAGCGGGCTCGCGCTGCATCCCCCGGTGATCCCCTCGTTATAGATCTGCTCGATCCAGGGCGCAAACGGATCGGACACCGGCACGTCGCCGAAGATTCCGGACGGTGCGGGGGGCGAGTAGACGGGGCCGTTGCGCGTCTTCAAGAGGAAGACGGCCATCTGCGCGCGGGTGACGGGCGAAGACGGGCAGTAGTTGCCGCTTCCGCAGCCGGCGGTGACGCCCATGTTCGCGAGCTGCTCGATCCAGGGCGCGAACGGATCGCTCGGCGGAACGTCCGCGAAGAGCCCGACCGCGGGCGGCGGCACGTGCGATGAACCGTACTTGCTCTTGAGGAGAAAAACGGCCATCTGGGCCCTGGTCGCGGGCGCCGACGGGCAGTAGTTGCCGGCCCCGCACCCGGCGGTCACGCCGTCGCGGACGATCGTCTCGATCGCCGAGTGGAAGGGGTCCGATCCGGGCACGTCGAGAAAGTCGGCAAACCATCCCTTCCACTGCGCGGCATTCCCGCTGTCCGGATTGAGGATCACCACGTCGTAGGCGAAGCCGGCGGGCAGGGCCGGCGTCGTCGCCGTGATCTGCGTCGGGTCCACGATCACGACGTCCGTCGCCGCGACGCCGCCGATCGTGACCGTTGCGCCGGGCTGGAAGTTGGAGCCCGCGATCACGACAGGCGTTCCGCCGGCCGTTGGGCCGTCGGCCGGCGAGATGGACGCGACGAGCGGGGCGAGGCAACTCGGGTTCTGCAGGATCGTGCCCGCGATCGTGATGCTGTGCCGGCGTGGACATCCCGAGCCGTCCGACACGATGACTCCGTAGGTTGTCGTCTCGAACGGCGAGACGATGATCGTCGGCGTGGTCTCTCCCCCGGGCAGCCAGAGATAGCTCGTCCAGGGTCCGGAGATCGACAGGGTCAACTGGCAGGCATCGCCGACTTCCGCGAAAATCCTGCGGTACGGATCCGCGCTCTCCCCGACGACCATCGAGAGATCCCGCTGGGCGCTGCCGCCAAGGGCATCCTGGACGCGCAGGGTGAACGTGAAGAAGCCGTCCTCCGTGGGCGTGCCCGCCAGGATGCCCGTCGTGGAGATCGTCATGCCGGCCGGCAGGCTGCCCGCGGCAAGGCTCCAGCGGTAGGGGGTCGTGCCGTTCTGCGCGGCAAACGTGAACGAGTACGGATCCCCGCAGTACGCCGGCGAAGGATCGGGAGGGAGAGTCTGGATTCCAAAGGTTTCGTCGAAGCCGATCACCAGGAACGCGCCCGAGCTCGGCGCCGCCGCTACGACCGAGTTTCCCTGGACGCTGAACCCGCCGAGGTAGTCGTCGTCCGATCCGCCGGCATATACCGGCCCCCACAGGGTGGCGCCGGTGTTTCCGTCGTACTTGAGCAGCGCCGAATCGTAGTAGCGGTATTGCGTCCGGGACGAGCCGCCCACGACGACGTTTCCGGACTCGTCCAACCCGATTCCGAGATCGTTGACGAAGTCGAAGCCGTGGGCCTCGCCGTCGAAGAACACGGGCCCCCAGAGGGGAGCGCCGTCGGAGCCCCGGTACTTGGCGGTGACGAAGTCGGTCGTGGCGCCGTCGTTCGAATCGTTGCCGGTGACGTAGACGTCTCCGGTCGGGCCGGTCACGACCGCGCGCGCCTCGGCGTACCATCCGCCGCCGCTGACGACGATCTCGGGCCCCCACAGGACGGCGCCGTTCGCGCCGCTGAACTTCATCGTCGCCATCGCGTAGCTCCCGTCGGCGCCTCCGACGGCGATGTCGCCGCTCGGATCCGTCGCGACGGTCCACGCGTAGCCCGACTGATCCGTCACGGGCCCCCACAGGACGGCGCCGTCGGTGGCGGCATGCTTGGTGACGAACCAGTTGTAGCCGATGCCGGTATTCGTGAATCCGACCACGAAGACGTTGCCGCCGGCGTCGGTGGAAAGCGCCCTCGGGATGTCGTTCTGGGACATGCCGCTGTCGTAGACGTCGGTCCAGTCGACGGCGCCCGTCGCTCCCGAGATCTTCGTCGTGACGGCGTCGTAGCTGAAGCCGCCGTAGCGTGAGCCCGTCGCCACGGGATTGTTCGCCCCGTCCAGGACCAGCCGGATCGGGCTGACCCCGGAAAGGATGGTCGGGCCCCAGAGCACCGAGCCGTCGGCGGCCGCATACTTGGTGACGAAGGCGCCGCCGGGTGCCTCGGACGTCGACCCGAGCACAAGTACGTTGCCGGCGGAATCCACGAGGGACTGCCAGGCGTTCGCTCGAGAATCCACCGAACCATAGGAGACGGGGCCCCAGAGCAGGGTTCCCGTTGCGCGGTCGTACTTGAGGGTGAGAACCTGGCCGCTCTGGAAGTCGTGACCGACCACCGCGAGGGTGCCGTCGGAGCCGGCCGAAAGATCGTCGAGGTAGGCGGTGCCCAGAGCGGGGAGGGTTATGGGCGTGGGGCCCCACGCAAATCCGCCGTCGGCTCCGGCGAGCTCGAAGACCTTTGTCGTGATCGATGCGCCGTCGACGAACCCGGCGACTCCGAACACGTTGCCGTTGGAGGCCACGAATGAGGAAGGAGAGTAGGTCGGGTAGCCATAGAGTGCGCCGACCGAGGCCGGGCCCCAGACCAGCGCGCCGTCCGCCCCGCGGTAGCGGAGGAATCCGAGGCTCGCGGGAGGTCCCGAGAGGATCGGGTCGAGGACGACATCCCCGTTTCCGAAGACCACCAGATGTGTTGGATCCGTGGCTTCGGGCGCGACCTGCGGCCCCCACAGGATCGAGCCGCTCGCCCCGGAGAGCTTGAGGGTCGCGCAGGCGCCATTCGCGTCGCCGGAGACGAAGACGTTCCCCGCGGCATCGACCGCCACGCCCGTGGCCTTCGAGGAGCTGCTGCCGGGGATCGGCGTGGTCGCGGTCCAGATCACGGAGCCCGTGTAGGCACCGTACTTGATCGTTCCGAGCTGGTCCCCGAGGGAGCCGGTCACGATGAATCCGCCATCCGGAGTGAAGGCCGAGGCATGGGGATAGTCGTACGTGTCGCCGTCCGTGGCGACCGGGCCCCAGACGATTGCCCCATTCTGCCGGTCGTACTTGAGGGTCGTGAAGCGCAGGGGCCCGCCCGAGGAGACTTCCCGCGCGACGCTCAGGTAGATGTCGCCGTCCAAGTCCACGCTGGCTGTTCCCGGCGGCGTCACGCCAGCGAGGATCATCGGACCCCACAGGAGCCCTCCGGTCTGGCCGTCGTATTTGAGTGTCAGGTGCTCGAAGAAAGAGGCGTCTAGCGCGGTCAAACCCACGACGATGACGTTTCCGATGGAATCCAGAAACACCCCGGTCGGGTAGTCCGCGGCGAACACGATGCCGCTATCGTAGATCGCCGGATGGGCCCAGAGTGTGTGGCCCGTCAGCCCGTCGTATTTCGTCGTCACGATGTCGCCGGTGTATGGAAAGAAGCTGTAGTCGGGATCTCCGACCCTCGCAATAACGATGGCTCCAAAAGAGTCGATCGCAGCGAAGGTCCTCAGATAACCGGGGACGAATCCGCCCTCCGGCCCGCTCGAGGCCGGGGAGGGCGGGGAGGTGCGTTGCGCGCGAGGTCCGGCAGGCAGCTGCAGGGAGCTCAGCGGATTGCCGTTCGCGTCGAAGTGCAGGGCGACCAGTTCGTCGGTCACGGCGAGAAGGCTCCCGTCCGCGAGCTCGCGCGCGGCGATGATGTTGGGGCTCGTCGTGCCCTTGGCCGCGGGGCGGAAGTCCTGTTGCCAGACGGGCACGGCCGTCTGGGCAAAGGCGAGCGGGCCGAGGGCAATCCACGCGATCACACACAGGGCTCGGACGCCGCGGCGGCAAAGAGACTGCCCGGAAGCCGGCATATCCAACTCCTTGTTTCGGACGATGGTCGGAACCTGGCGGATTCTATCGCGCCGCTGTCCACCCGGCGCTCAATCGAGCTCTGCTACCGATTAAGTGGCGCCGGGGCGAGGGAATCGGGACGGTGTTTTTTCGCGCCCGGACAGATCTGCGGCCGCCAGCCGGCGCTACAGCGTTCTGGCGTACCTCGGCGCGTCTTGCTTCCACACCACCACCCCACAGAAGCGGTCGCCCTCGGGGCAGAC
>JANMPW010000132.1:0-2842 GCA_031370065.1 Acidobacteriota bacterium | reverse complement strand
GGCAAATCTCGACCAGACCCACCGGGCTGCCAGGAACAGAGAAGCGCCGAAAACGAGCCACGGAAATGCCTCGCTGAAATTCATCCTGGAATAGAGCCACTGCTTCGCCCACCATGCGCCGGCCGGGATCGACGCCGATCTCGTTGTGAATGACCTGGCGAGCGCCGCCCGCGCGGCACCCCAGCTGCCCTGGAGATAGCTCATGCCAGCGAGCAGCGCGCCCATCCCGAGAATGCCGGCCGAGACCGTGACCAGAAGTGCGGCTCTGACTGTCGGGTTTCGGCTCCGCAAATAAGCCGCGACCAGGTATGTGGCAAGGGTGCCGACAAAAAGCACCGCCGTCCAGTGAACGAGGAAGGCCAGGCCGGTCAGAACGCCGTAGAACGTGAGCGCCCTCCTCGTCCCATCGCGCAGGGAGGCCATCAAGGCAACGAAGAGCCAGACGCTGACCAACATTCCGTCCGTCTCGAACTTTACGCACGTCTGAAAGACGGAGAAGAGGGGGAGGGTCGCGAGCGTTGCCGTGCCAGCCAGCGAAGCAATCAGGCTTCCTGTCGTCTGCAGCAGGATGGTGTAGAGCCCCGCAGCGATCGCGAAGGATACGGCCAGATAGAAAGACCGCGATGCCCACTCTCTGGTCCCCACGACCCTCGTGTATAGCTGAAACAGCGCTTTGACGAGGCAAGGATGGTCCGTGGAGTACATCGGCTTGCCCGTACGCTCTCCCCACCGCGAGTAAGAGTTCAAGGTGACGCCGAACTGCGACCGGAGGTCCCCGTTTCGATTGCCGCATCGGGCCTTGAATGTGAAGTCGGCGTTGTCGTAGTTATAGTGAAGGCGAGTGTCGAGAAACGGAAGGCCGAGCTTGTCCCAGCTCGCCCAGAGCTGCAACGCCAGTACGCCCGCCAGCGAGAGAGCGATCCACACGGACCCTCGCCTGGCGGCTCTGTGCTCTCGATCCCGGCGCGCATGGCCACCCGACTTCTTTGCGGGACCGGGTGTTCTCCTCACGGCTGCGATTCTACAGAGACCCTGCGATTCCGGACGCCACGCTCCCGTTCAGCGGTGCTCGTGTGGCATGATCCGCTCGTGAATTGGGTCGTATGGCTCGGTCTTGCGGTTCTCGTGAGCGCCGTGGCCGCCGTGACGGGCATCAAGGCGAAGGGAACGCGGCCCGTCGCAAGGAGCCGGCTGATGGGTGTCGCGCGATTCATTCTCCTGCTTCTGATCCTGGTGTTCGTCTATTTCGCCGTTCGAGCGCGCTCCGGCAGCTAGCTCCGAACGTCACGTCGCGATGAAGGCCATCGGCAACCTCATCTGGTTCATCTGCGGCGGCCTTGTGATGGGCCTGGCGTGGTGGCTCGCCGGGCTGATCGCCTTTGCCTCCATCGTGGGCATTCCGTGGGGAAGAGCCTGCTTCGTCATCGGCAAGCTGTGCTTCCTGCCCTTCGGGAGGGTCGTGGTGAGCCGCAGGGACATCACGCATCGGGATGACGTTGGTACCGGCCTTCTCGGAGTCATCGGGAACGTCATCTGGTTTCTGCTCGCCGGCATCTGGCTGTCCATCGGACATCTCGCGTCGGCGCTGCTGTGTTTCATCACGATCATCGGCATTCCCTTCGGTCTTCAGCACATCAAGCTGGCGTCGATCGCGCTGGCTCCGATCGGCAAGACCATCGTGGCGAGGTAGCGAACATGAGGCAGATCCGACACCGTGTCGCGGCGATCCTCTTTCTTTTCGGCGCGATCGCCGCCGCCGGCGTGGACGCCGAGCGCCTGCCGGTCTTGAAGCAGATCGACGAGCCGCATCCCTACTACTACCGCGAGATGTACCTGCCTCAGGTGACGAGCGGGCCGAGCGCCGCAGCGTGGTCTCCCGATGGCACGGAGCTGGCGTACGCGATGCAGGGCACTCTCTGGCGCCAGAAGCTGGGGTCGCGCAACGCGGTACAGCTGACGGACGGGCCGGGTTACGACTCGGAGCCGGACTGGTCGCCCGACGGCCGTTTCATCCTCTACACCTCGTATCGCAACGACGCGCTCGAGCTATGGGTGCTCAACCTCCACGACGGCAGCACGCATACTCTCGTCGCCAACGGCGCCGTCAATCTCGACGCGCGGTGGTCACCGGACGGCTCGCGCATCGCATACGTCTCCACCGCCTTCAAGGGACGCTGGAACGTCTTCGTCCTCGGGGTCGCGGATGGAAAGCCGGCGGGAGATGCCGTCCGCATCACCGAGGACCGCGATAGCGGGCTGCCGCGCTACTACTACTCGAAGTTCGACCAGTACCTCTCGCCGACCTGGTCGCCCGACGGCAAGGAGCTGATCGTCGTCTCCAACCGCGGCGATGTGTGGGGCTCGGGGGACCTCTGGCGCATGAACGTGGAGCCCGGCGCGACGATGCGCCTCGTCCGGAAGGAAGAGACGAACTGGAAGGCGCATCCGGACTGGGCGCGCGACGGGCGCCGCGTCGTCTACAGCTCGTATCTCGGCCGCCAGCGCAACCAGCTCTGGTCCACGACCGCAGAGGGCGGAGATCCCTTCGAGCTCACCTACTGCGAGTGCGACCACACGCGGCCGCGCTGGTCGCCGGACGGGCGCCGCATCGCCTTCGTCAGCAACGAGGAAGGCAACGTGTCGCTGCGCGTGCTGACGGTGCCCGGCGGAGCGGTGGAGATGGTCGTCGCGGCGGCGCGGCGGTACCTGCATCGGCAGGGCACGCTCGCGCTGAGGGTGACCGATTCGGCGGGAGCGCCGACGCCCGTGCGGCTCTCGGTGACGGGAGCCGACGGCCGGGGCTGGGCGCCGGACACGGGGGGGCGGCCCGCCGCCGCCCGGG
>JANMPW010000126.1:0-2890 GCA_031370065.1 Acidobacteriota bacterium | reverse complement strand
TTCCTGACCGGCCGCTGGGACGACCACGCGATGGCGCTGCTCTTTCCGCTGTTTCAAATCGCGACGCTGCTCGTTCTCTTCGGGTGGCTGCGCCGGCGCGGGGTCTCGCCTGCGGTCGCCAGCCTCGCTGCTGCAACGGTCGCGTGGTTCGAGCCGCTGTACTCCGGGTTCCTCACGGGTATGGCGGAGGTGCCGCTCGCTTTCGGCGTGCTGCTCTTCGGCACGGCCCTCGCCGACGTGCTCGAGGGAACGGACGCGGGGGCGCTCCGTCGCCTGGCATTCGCCGCCGCTCTGATCGCCGCCACGAAGAACGAGGGCTTGTTTCTCGCGACGGCGGGCTCGCTCCTCGCGCTGATCTTCGGGAAGGGATCGCGGTGGAAGATCGCGCTGGCGGCACTGGGCCCCGCTCTCCTCGTGCGCGCTCTTCACATTCCGTGGCGCAGCCGCCTGCCGCTCGCGGACTTCGAATGGAGTCTTTTCTCGATCGAACGCGTCTGGGACTCGCTCGCGGCCGCCGTGGTCCTCCTCGGTTGGGAGACCTGGGCCGGCCTGACGCTCCTGCTCGTCCTCATCGCACTCGGAGACCGTGTGCCGGCCGGCGACCGCCTGCTCCTTCTTGCAGTCTGCGCGGCCGCGGCGTACCTGGTCATCCCCGCGTTCGCCGTCCGCGGACCCGCATGGCTGATCGAGACGACGCTGCTCCGCACGACCGCGGCGCTCGTCCCGCTCGTGGCCGCGGGGATCGCCGTGCGATTCACGAGGTCGCTAGGGTGAGTCTCTTCACGATCGTTCGGCCACCTTCGACCATGCCTCCTGGAGTCCGCGCGCGGCAACGAGCTCCTCGAGCTCGGCGCGCTGGATCAGATCCGGCGAAACGGCGAAAATCGATCGAACGTCACGCAGGTGCTTCTCGGAGCCGCCTTCCCGGAAGAACTCGAGCTTTCGCAGGATCACGTACTCGGGCGGAGCGAGCACGATGGGCTCGCCATCCACGTCGATCCGGCGAGCGCGAGCCAGCGCCCATGCGTGCAGGGGGTCGCGGCCGGCAAGGTACACGTCGGCCTTGAACCCAGTTTCGTGGTGAATCAGGTTGAAGTGCCCGCGCTGTTCCCGTTCCGCCTCGAGCCGGATCTCCTCTTCCGGAGGGCAGTAGAACTCGTCCGGCGGAAAGGCCTCCGGCAGGCGGGCGATGTGCTGGTGATCGAGGACGGCGACCAGGTCGACGTCGTGCGTCAGGCGTGGCTCGCCATAGACGATGACGGCCACGCTCCCGCTGACCATGTAGGACACGCCGAGCTTGTTGAGTCGCCGCGTGAAGAGGAGGAAGAGGTTAGCTTCGGGAATGGAGGAAAGCCTCACGAACGGCGCGACGCACTGCCTCTTCGGTCCAGTCCGGATGCGCGGCGCGGAGGGCGGCCGCTTTGAGCTGCCGCGCCGAGTGGTAGAGCCGTTCCGCGGCTTTCAGCTTCTGGGCCGGAGACATGGCCCGCAGGATGCGCAGTGCCTCCCCGTTCATCTCGATGCTCGATCTTCTCAAAGGTGTGAAAGTTCGCTGAGACGCCGAACGCTGCGGGCGTCCGCCGCCTGCCGGTGCCGCCCCTACGACACCCAAATGCGAGTGATTTCCGTTTCACGACTCTAGAGTTCGCCCTGGTTGCCGCACGGGCACGGCTGACGACCGGCCCATGCGACTCCAGGCTTCCGACTCGAAACTCAATCCTGCTCGTCCAAGTCCACCGCGTCTCCGAGATTCGAGTTCCCCTCGAGGAATTCGATCTCGTTGACCTCGTCCGCATGCGGGCCGGTGTAACGCAGGATGAAGAGCCCGTTGCGGACATCGATGACGTAGATGAGCCCGTCCTTGATGATCGGGTAGCTCCACATCACAATCTTGGTCTTGAAGTCGGGATCGTTGACGTCGGGGTGGAGGAGTTGGTCCACCGTCGTTGCGGGGCCCTGGCTCAAGCCCGGGTCTTCGTTGGCGACCACCGGGATCGGCGTCGGCCTGAAGAAGCCGCCCTGGCTCGGGTGGGCAGGATCCGAGATGTCGATCGCCTGAAACCCGTTCGAGTGCCAGTCGATGAGCGCCAGATCTCGAAACACGGTCGGGTTGTGCGTCGAGAAGCTGCGGAACTGCTCCGACACAGCCGTGTCGCCCGCGCTGCCGCAGAACGAGAGCTGGTTCTGGTCGAGGAGGAACTCGCCCGTGATGGACGGGTGTGCCGGGTCGGCCACGTCGATCAGCCGCGCCCAGCCCCACCTGCAGCCTTGGTTGTCGAACGTGAAGGTGCCGTACACCTCGTCGGTGCTGAGCGCGAGCCGCCGCCCGAGCACCTGGACCGCGGAATGGCTGTTGGGGCAGTCCTTCGATGATGGGCCCGGGCCCTGCCTCGCGCAGCCCCCGGGGAACACGCCAGGGACCGCGGCAGGATCGAGCGGATCCTGGAGCCAGACCGGCCGGTTCGTCGGGTCGGTCAAGAGCTTGTCGTTGAGCGACAAGACCGTACCCGGTGGAATCGTGTTGTTTGCGAGATCACTGGTGTCGAGGACGAGGAAGTGACCGGCCTCCAGCGCCAGGTACGTCCGGCTGCCGTCGGGCTTCACGCCCATCGAGTGGACGAACAGGTTGCAGTCGTAGGGACCGCAGCCATCAGGAGAAGCGGCATCGAAGGGGTAATTGGCTTGGTCCGTACCGGGGAACCGGTTGTTCCAGTTCCCTTCCGCCACTTCGGTCACTGCGCCGCCCTTCGGGACCTGACTGATGTCGATAACCACCAGGTTCGGGGTCGCTGGATCAGTTTCCAACGCCGGCGTCGAGAGGAAGAGTAGCGCCCGGTTCCCGTTCTTCGGGTCGACCCACAGGAACATCTCGTGCGGCTTGACCGCGACG
>JANMPW010000088.1:0-13771 GCA_031370065.1 Acidobacteriota bacterium | reverse complement strand
TTCTGCCGAGGCGCGTGAGCCAGTAGAACTTCGCGCGCCGGTTGTTCTCCGACTGCTTCCACTCGGCCTCGATCCAGCCTTCCTGCTCCAGCTTGTGCAGGGCCGGGTAGAGCGATCCTTCGCTGACCTGCAGCAGGTCTGAAGACAACGATTTCAGGCGAAGACTGATGGCCCAACCGTTCAGAGGCTCCAGCGCAAGGATTTTCAGGAGGAGCAGGTCGAGGGTGCCCTGCACCAAGTTGTTCGGTTTGCTCATATCGGTTTCCTAGGGGAGTGTACGATATCCTCCTCTCGGTAAGCAAGGGGTAATTGCGGTCAGCCTCGCGCGTCGCTCATCTCTGTGATCCTGCGCGACGCGCGTCTGATGTCTAGCGTAAGTGGCAGGCCACCAGGTGCCTCGTCCCTTTGGGCTCGAGGGGAGGGGCCACCGCTCGGCAGAGGTCCTGGACCTCGGGACAGCGTGGAGCGAACGGGCAGCCTTTAATCGGTTTGATCGGGGAAGGAAGTTCTCCGGCCAGGCGGATCCGCTTCCTTCGGGCACCAGGGTCCGCCACGGGGGCGGACGAGAGGAGGGCCTGCGTGTAGGGATGGAGGGGAGATTCCATGAGGCTTGCGGTCTCGGCCTCCTCGACGATCTTGCCCAGGTACATGACGGCGACCCGATCCGCGATCCGTTCCACGACGGTGAGGTCATGGGAGATGAAGAGCATCGCGATGCCTCTCCTGCGCTGCAGCTCCAGCAGGATGTTGAGGATCTGGGCGCGGACAGAAACGTCGAGCGCGGAGACCGGTTCGTCCGCGACGAGGAAAGCGGGCTCTACGGCGAGCGCCCGGGCGATCGCGATGCGCTGGCGCTGGCCGCCGCTCATCTCGTGCGGGTAGCGGTGCATGAAGTAGGGCTCCAGCCCGACTTCCACGAGGAGGGCTGCGACCCTCTTCTTGATCTCGTGCTTCGCGGCGAGGCGATGGAGGAGGAGGGGCTCCGCCAGGATCTGCCTGATCTGTCTTCTGGGGCTCAAGGAGGCATACGGATCCTGGAACACGATCTGCATCCGCCGGCGCATGGCCCGCAGCGGCCGTCCGCGGAGCGCCAGCAGGTCGGTGCCGTCGAACCGGACCGTCCCCGCGGTCGGCTCGACCAGGCGCAAGACGGATCTGCCCAGCGTCGTCTTCCCGCATCCGGACTCGCCCACGAGCCCCAGGATCTCGCCCCGCCGCAGCCGGAGGTCCACGCCATCCACCGCCCGAACCCACTGGCTTTTGCCGAACCAGCGATGCCCGAACGGGAAGTAGGTCTTCAGACCGGAAACCGAGAGCAAGCCATTCTCTGGAGCCGCCATCGTGCCGCTCGTCATGCGGTCCCTAGTGCGCTTACACCTTGTAGCAGACGCATATGCGCTCGAGAGAGCCCTCCCCGGATTCGACCAGCCCACGGGCGAGATTGATGGGCGAACGGGCGACGATCGTCTTCCCGGAGCCCGGCGATCCCTTTGTCTCCTGAGGACGACGCACCGCCCCTGCCATCACAATCCTTCGCACGCGAAAACAACCGCGTGGTCACCAGGCAGGGTGATACCACCTGCCCGGTGTATGAGTCAGCCGGCGGATATTGCCGCCGTCTGCATCCATCACGTAAATGTCGGCCTCCTTCCACTCCTTCGACTTCCCAATTGGCGACACGAAGACCACCTTCTTTCCATCCGGCGACCAGTAAGGCCGCGCGCCTAGCCTATTTTTCGTGAGCTGCCGCACATTCGAACCATCCGAGTCCATCAAATAAATTGCAATGTTAGTTCGCGAGGCTCCATCTCGGTTAGACGCAAAGACGATGGTCTTTCCGTCTGGTGACCACCTCGGAGTCCAACTGCCTCGGTCTAGCGTGTGCGTGAGTTGTCTTTGGTTGGAGCCATCGGCGTTCATCACGTAGATCTCGATTTGGTCGTCTTTGGCTTCTGGATCTGCGAATACAGCAAACGCGATCTCGCGTCCGTCGGGCGACCAGTCGGGATTACCGGCACCCTTGCCACTTTCACAGAAATGCGTGAGCCGTCGCACTTTCGATCCGTCCGGATCCATGACATAAAGCTCCCAGCCACAGTCGCGATCCGAATCAAAGGCGATCTTCTTTCCATCCGGCGAAAAAGCGGAATTCCAGGTGCTCTTTTCCCTGCCGGCTGTGTTTGTAAGGCGCTGGAGATGAGAACCATCCGCGGCCATAATGTATATTTCCGAGTTCCCGTCTCGATCAGAGGCAAACGCGATCTTCTTTCGGTCTGGCGACCAGGTGGGCAACCAGCTGCGTTTGCCCTTGCCTGGCGTGTGCGTGAGCCGCTGCTGGTTCGACCCGTCCGGATCCATGACATAGATCTCCGAGTTCCCGTCGCGCTCCGAGTCAAAGAGTATTCTCTTCAAGCGCAGGTCCGCTTGCCCTGCCTTCTGCGCGCGAACCGGGGAGGCGATGACTGCAAGGACGACGAACAAAATGCCAGCCGTTACCCGCGTTGGGCTCAACATTTCCGGCCCCCCCGGGTAGCGCCGCGCCTTGAGGGCGCGAACCGGAGACGGCGAGCCGTCATCGCACCTGTCGTCATACGCACCTACTCAGGTTGGACCTTGTAGCACGCGCAGGCGCGCGCGGGTGCGATGTCGAGCAGGGGTGGGAATTCCGACGTGCAGGAGGCGTCGCCGATCGGGCAGCGCGGGTGGAAGGTGCAGCCCGAGGGGAGGTTCAGAAAGTCGGGCACCGTCCCCGGGATGCCCTGCAGCGCGCCTTTCCGGCCGGCGCCGAGCCGGGGAATGGAGCCGACGAGTCCCTGAGCGTAGGGGTGCTTCGGGTCCTCGAACAGGGCCGCCGTCGGCCCGGCCTCGACGATCTTGCCCGTGTACATCACCAGCACGCGCGCGGCCATCTCGGCCACGACCCCGAGGTCGTGGGTGATGAGCAGCATCGCCATCCGGTATCTCTCCTGAAGGTGGCGTAGAAGGTCGAGGATCTCCGCCTGAACCGTCACATCCAGGGCCGTGGTCGGCTCATCGGCGATGAGCAGCTTCGGGCGCCCGCTCACCGCGATCGCGATGACCGCCCGCTGGCGCATTCCCCCGGACAGCTCGAACGGATACGCCTTCGCCCGCTTTTCCGGCTCCCCCATCCCCGTCTCGCCCAGGAGGCGGATCGCCTCGGCTTCGGCCTCGTGGCGGGTGAGGCTTCGGTGCTCTCTCAGAACTTCGGCGATCTGATGGCCGACCGTGTACACGGGATTCAAGGCGGCGCCCGGCTCCTGGAACACCATGCCGATCTCGCCTCCCCGGACCTTGCGAAGTTCCTCCGGAGCTGCGCGCAAGAGATCCTGATCCTTGAAGTGGACTCTCCCCTTGACGATCCGGCCCGGCAGAGCGACGAGGTTGATGATCGAGAGGGCGACGATCGTCTTTCCGCAGCCCGACTCCCCGACGAGCGCGACCGTCTCCTCTTCGGCCACGTCGAACGAGACATCATCCACGGCCCGAAGCACCCCTTCGTCGAGGATGAAGTGGGTGGCGAGGTTCTGGACGCTCAACAGCATTGGCTTGTGCTCTCGACCGCCGCAGCTCTCATTCCGTGTCCCTCACTTTGGCGCTTTGAGCGGTGGAAGGAAGTTCTTCAGCACCCAGACCTCCTCGCGCTCCGTCCCAGCCGTGAAAGCGATGCGTTTCCCGTCGGGATGAACACTCAGACCGTACGGCTCCAGTCCTTCCATCACCAGCCCAAGCTTCTGCGGTTCTCCACCCTCGGCAGAGATTCGCCACAGCTCGAATGTTTGCTTCTCACCCTGAACCGTGCGGGCATACATGATGTGGCGCGAGTCGGGTGTCCACGCCGGCACAGAAATCACTTCCGGTTCTTGTGCTCGAAGTAGTTCACGGGGTTCACCGCCCGCGGTCGGTAGGACCATCAGTGCGGTGGCTCTGTCAACATTTTTCGCATCCGTCCACACAAAGGCCAATCGTTGACCATTCGGCGAGACCGCGGTGTTAGAGGTAGGCCAATGATGAACCTTGGCGGGAGGGACAGCACGATAGAGTTCTTTCTCCTCCCCGGTTTCAAGGTCTCGCGTCACAATTCTTGACCGATCCCCAAGTGGCGGCCGTCGTTCGAAGATCGCCCTGCCGTCGGGGGACCATACGGGCGAGTCAATACCGGCGATGGCGGCGGTCGTCTGCACGAGCGGAGTGAAACTCCCGGTTTGAACGTCGATCCGGTAGAGGCCCTGGCTATCCATCAGCGGACCGGCGTAGTCTCTCTCCCTGGCGTCTGCAAGGATGAAACGTCCATCGGGGGACCACCGAGGGTCGAAGCCATGGCCGCCATGCCTTATTAACCCGTCGAGCCGAAGCCGTCGTTCCTTTCCGGTCTTAGCGGAACGAATTCCGAGGATAAAGGGATCGTACGCAGTGCCGCGCCCCCAGGCATAGGCCAAATACCGGCCGTCGCGCGACCAGTCGGGCGAAGTCCTGTAGCCGACGTGACTGGCCAACTTTGTGGGGCCTTGGAGTCTGTTCTTTGCTGGGTCGAGTGTGGCGAGATACAATTCAATCTCCCGAACCCAGACTTTGTAGTAATACGAGCCATCCCGTGTGAACCCCAGGCTGGTGAACCACCCCGCGTCTATGAAGCTCCCGAAGTTCGGCTTGACCAGCTCAGGGGAACCGCGCGGTTGACCATCGGACACCTGGATGACCCAAAGATCCCAGCGGCCCGAACGGTCGCTGGCGAAGAGAACTCCACGCCCATCGGGCGTCCAGCCAAGCAGGAGATCATTGGCCGGATGTTGAACGAGCGGGATTTCGGGACCTCCTTCTACTGGAATGGCCAAGATGTCGCGCGGGTGCCAGCCTCCCTGGGGGGACAGGTCATACGCGACAAAACGCCCATCCGGGGAAAAGCTCATCCGATTCCACTGAAAGTTGTAGTTCAGCGTCTTGAGCATTTGCGTCCTGAGCACTCGCACGGAGGCATCTGCAACTGAGACTAAGACCAACTGGGAAGTTCGGTCCTTTTGGAAGACCGTCGCCGCGACGTATTTCCCGTCCGGCGACCACTCGTGAACCCGAAGAAGTAGCACGTCCCTGTTGCCATAGAAAACGCGTGGCTCAGAGCCATCGATCCCCACAATCCGTAGCTCGATGGGCCGATCCTCAGTCTCCCATGCGTACGCGATCTGCTTTCCGTCTGGCGACATGATCGCGTCACCCGCTTCGCCAGGTCCCTTCGTCAGGCGACGGCTCTCTCCGGTTGTGAGATCTCGCACGAAGAGTTGTTCGTTGCCTTCTCCGTCCTCTTCCCCATAAAAGCGGAATCTGCCGTCAGGAGTAACCGAAGGGGTCGGGGCCTCAGCCGCAACCACTCTGTAGTGCTTCGGGGCTGCGTTGGCAGGCGTTTGCGCCGTCACGAGCGAGACGGGCAGGCACGACAAAAGTATGAGAAGCAAAGCTCGCTTCATCTCGCCTCCTTGCCTACTTTTGTAGTTACGTACTTTGATCAGGGTGCCTACCATCGCTGTCAAGGTGCTCCTGAAGGTGCGGGTGATCATCTATACGTACTTCCGCATCAGGGTTTTCACATCCATGGCGTCGCGGAGGCCGTCGGCCAGAAGGTTGAAGCTGAGGATCGTGATGGCGAGAAGGCAGCCGGGGAAGAAGGCGACCCACCAGGCCACGAGGAGCGCGTCCTGTCCCGCGCTCAACATGTTGCCCCAGGAGGGCGTGGGCGGGCGGATGCCGATCCCGAGGAAGGAGAGCCCGGCCTCGGCGCCGATCAGTCCGCCGACCATCAGGGCCGCGCTGACTAAGACCGAGGCCATCGCGTTCGGAATGAGATGCCGGAAGATGATCAGGCGATCCGGCAGGCCGATGGCCCGCGCTCCTTCCACGAACTCCCGTGCCTTCAAGGAAAGGATCTCCCCGCGAACAAGGCGCGCGGTTCCCGTCCAGGAGGTGAGCCCGAGAATCAGGACGAGGACGACGATGTTCGCCTCGAAGATGCCGACGAGCATGAGCATCAGGAAGAACGTAGGAAAGGCGATGACGACGTCCACCAGGCGCATCAGCAGGTTGTCGAAGAATCCTCCGAAGTGGCCGGCGACTGCGCCGTAGAGAGTCCCGAAAGAGATCGCGACGAGCATGGCGAGAAAGCCGACGGAGAGCGAGACCCTGGCGCCGTAAAGCGCGCGGCTCAAGAGGTCCCGCCCGAAATCGTCTGTCCCGAAGGGATGATTCCAGGATGGAGGCAGGTAGCGAGTCTTCAGGACCTCCTCGATCGCCGAAGGGTCATAAGGAGCCAGCAGCGGGGCCAGGATCGCGAGAAGGTAGAGGAGCCCGATCACGTAGAGAGCCGCCACCGCCAGCCTGTTGGCGGCGAATCGGCGCCGCGCGACGAGGATGGGGCTGCGGCCGGCATGTTCCCGCGGCTCCTGCCAGCCGGGGCTCTCGCGAATCCGCCGCACGTCCAGGACTGAGAAAACCACGCTCCCCGCGAGCGAAAGGACGAGAAAAAGCGAGGCGACCCAGGCGCCCACGTCGGGGCCAGAGAACGCGGCCCGGAAGGCATCCCAGCGCCAGAAGAGGATGAGCCCCATCGTGACGGCAAAGGCGAGCAGGTGGACTCCCCGGCTTCGTCTGCCGAGCAGCAGATGGCCGAGCCCCGGGACGACCGAGAGCAAGGCCAGGAGCGCGCGATCAGGCCGGTCTTTTTGCACTGTAAGAAACCCTCGGGTCCACAAGCGCATAGGTGATGTCGGCGAGAAGGTTGCCCAGGACGACGAGCACCGCGGCGATCATGCTCGTCGCGAGGATGATCGGGTAGTCGCGCGCGCCGATCGCCTCGACAGCCAGAAGGCCCATCCCCGGCCAGGCGAAGACCCTCTCGATGAGCACCGCGCCGCCCAAGAGGAAGGGAAGGGCCAGCCCGTAGATCGTCACGATTGGGATGAGCGCGTTGCGCAGCGCGTGCTTGAGAATTACGGTCCGCTCTCGGAGCCCTCGCGCCCGGGCCGCGAGGACGTACTCTTCGCTCAAGACCTCGAGCAGCCGGCCGCGCATGAAGCGGGCAGTGCCCGCCGCCGAGGCGACCCCCAGGACGAAGACCGGGAGGACCAGGTGCCAGAGGCGGTCGAGAAACTTCCCGGACCAGGACAGCAGGTCGTAATCAAGCGAGCGAGTCTGGGAGGTGGGAAACCACCCGAGGTTGACCGAAAAGACCAGGACGAGCATGAGCGCCAGCCAGAAGCCCGGTATGGAATAGACGATCAAGGAGCCCACCGTGACGGACTTGTCCACCGCGGAGTACTGCTTGACGGCCGCGACGATGCCGAGCGCGATCCCGAACAGCGCGTCGAAGAGGAGCGCCAGCCCGGCGAGCTGAAGCGTGTAGGGGATCCTCTCGGCGAGCAGGGACGCCACCGGCCGGCGGTAACGGAAGGACTCTCCGAGGTCGCCCTTGACGAGATTCCCGATCCACTTGACGTACTGGACGTGGATGGGTTGGTCGAGCCCGTACTTCTTCCGAATCAGCTCGATGACCTGCGGATCCATCTCCCGCCGATAGCGCTCCTCGAGGTACATGTCCATCGGATCGCCCGGCGCCAGGTGGACGATGAAGAATGTAACCGTGGCGATCCCCAGAAGCAGCGGAACGGCCTGGAGCAGGCGTTTGAGGACGTACCGGCCCATCAACGGCTCCGATCGTCCAGCCACAGCTCCTCCATGAACTGCAGCGGCTCGGCCCGCCAGGGGCTGTTGAGCCCTCGGACGCGTCGGTGGACAAGTTCCAGGTCGACCTTTGGGCACAGGAACGTGACCGGAGCGTCCGCCCGAACGATGTTGGCGAGTTCCCGATAGATGCGATCCTCCTCATCGGGGTCCGCCGCGTCCTTCGCCCTCTGGAACAGTGCGAAAAACGCAGGGTTCTCATACCCGATGGAGGAGTGCTGGTCTTGCAGTAGCCATTGACTGCCCGGCAATATGGCGAAAGCGGCCTCGAACGCTCCGCGCTTTAACCTCTCTGAAACGACGGAGTCGTCCAGAGGCTGGAGGTCCATGTGTACGCCCACCCGGCGGAACTGATCCTGCACGTACAACGCTATCGTCGGATATGGGGGTTGAAACACGATGGCGGTAAACCTGAACGCCTGGCCATCCCGCTCGCGCACCCCGTCCCCATCGCGATCCTGCCAGCCGGCTGCTGCGAGCAGCGCGCGAGCCTGTTCCGGGTCGTACGGCAGCGGTGCGGGGAGCCGACCGCGGCGAAGCTGACGCAGCGTGTAGGGTCCGTCAACGAGGGCGATGTCCCGCGGAACGTTGATCAGCGGTAGCAGCTCCCGCCGGTTGATCGCCAGCGTGAGCGCCCGGCGGACGCGGGGATCTTGAAAGAATGGGTGCTTGTTCTGCCAGTAGATCCCCCGGGCGTTGGTCCCCTCGTAGAAGTAGTACACGCGGAAACGGGGATCCAGCTTCCCGACCGGAAAGCGCACCGTGTTCCCGCTCGTTTCGTCCATACTCCCGCTGAGCAGCTCGGTCAGACCGGTCTGTTCAGAGAACTTCAGGACGACGCGGTCGATTCTCGGCTTGCCCCGGTAGTAATCGGGATTGGCTTCAAGCTCCACCATCGTGTTGGGCACCTGCCGGAGGTACCGATACGGACCATTGCCGACCGGGCGGGTCCAGAACTCCCAGCGGAAAAGACTCCCGGGGTCGAGGCGCTCCAGCAGATGCTTCGGCAAGCAATAGGCCCTGGTTTGGTAGCCAAGCCCGTGCCCGGAGCGCAACGTGACCGTCCGCTCGTCGAGCACGTCAATTGACTCAAAGGGCAGGAACGACTCGGACTCGGGACGGGAGAGCAGTTCCAGGGTGAACTTGACGTCGTGGGCGGTGACAGGCACCCCGTCGTGCCACCGAACGTCGGTGCGCAAGTGGTACGTCCACGAGTGAAAATCGGCCGAATGCTCCCAGCTGCGGGCGAGCCGGCCCTCCAGGTCACCCTTTTCGGTGAACCTGACCAGGGAGAGGAACAGGAGGTTCGGCGCGCCCAATCCGAACGGACCATCCAGGGAGGGGTTATAGGCGATGGTCACCGTAGAGCCGCGGCTAGAGGCGCGATCACCGCGCCGGCCGCAGCCCACCGCACCGAAGGCCAGGGAACCGGCGGCGAGCTGCACGAATCGACGCCGGTCGATCGGGCTGCGAACGGCGTCGCGCCATCGGCCCATCAGCGTTCATCCTCCAGCCACAGATCCTCCATGTACCACACCGGATTCGCCCGCCAGGGGCTGCTGAGCCCCTTGACGCGTCGGTGGGCAAATTCCAAGTGAACCTTTGGGCACAGGAACGTGACCGGAGCGTCCGCCCGAAACATGTCCGTGAGTTCCCGATAGATACGGTCCTCCTCATCCGGGTCCGCCGTGTCCTTCGCCCTCTGGATCAGTGCGAGAACCGCGGGGTTCTCATACCCGATAGGAGAGTGTTCGCAGAAGATTCTTTGGAGCGACGAGGAACTGCTCCCGAAGTTAATGAAGGCGGCCTCGAACGCTCCGCTCTTCAGCCTCTCTTGAACCATGGAGTCGTTCAAAGGCTTGAGGTCCATGTGTACCCCCACCCGACGGAACTGATCCTGGACATACACCGCTATCTGCGTGAATGGGGGTCCGCTTACGATGGCGGTAAACTTGAACGCCTTGCCATCTCGCTCGCGCACTCCGTCCCCATCGCGATCCTGCCAGCCGGCTGCTTCGAGCAACGCCCGAGCCTGTTCCGGGTCGTACGGCAGCGGTGCAGGGAGCTGACCGCGCCGAAGCTGAGGCAGTGTGTAGGGCCCGTCAACGAGGGCGGTGTCCGCCGGAACGTTGATCAGCGGTAGCAGCTCCCGCCGGTTGATCGCCAGCGTGAGTGCCCGGCGGACGCGGGGATCCCGAAAGAAGGGGTGCTTGTTCTGCCAGTAGATCCCCCGGGCGTTGGTCCCCTCGTACCAGTAATACACGCGGAAACGGGGATCCAGTTCCCCGATTGGAAAGCGCGCCGTGGTCCCGCTCGTGGCGTCCACATTCCCGCTCATGAGCTCGACCACGCTACTGGTTCCCGGTCCGATGAATCTCAGCACCACCCGCTCGATCTTTGGCTTTCCCCGATAATAGTTGGGGTTCGCTTCGAGTTCCATCATTGTTTTCGGCACAGAGCGCAGGTACGAGTAGGGACCGTTGCCCACGGGGTGGGTCCAGAACTCCCAGTTGTAGAAGTCGTTCGGGTCCAGCTTCTCGAGCAAATGTTTCGGGTAATAGACCGTGTAATCGTCCAGTGAACTGCCGAGTGCCAGATTGTGATACCTAATCGTGTAAGTGTGGTCATCAAGCACACGAACGGAATAATCATCGGGATACGACATGTGTACCGCCGGATTGCTCAGCAAGTCGAGCGTGAACTGGACGTCGTGGGCGGTCACGGGCACTCCATCCTGCCACCGCAGGCCTTTGCGAAGATGGATTGTCCAGTCATGGTAGTCGGGCGAGTGCTCCCAGCGCTCTGCCAGTCGGCCCTCCAATTCTCCTTTCCCGTTGAGCGTCACCAACGGAAGGAAGACCAGAAACTTTGGGGGATCATCCTGGGCCGGCCCCAGGCACCGCTCGTCGCTCGCGTACAGAACCGTGATCGCGGACTGCCCAACCCGGGCGCGACCGCGGCCGCATCCCGCGGCGGCGAGGGCCAGAGAACCGGCGCACAGCTGCGCGAATCGGCGCCGGTCGATCGATCTCAGCGACGCCATCTTCCGCACGTTCATTGCCGCCTTTCATCCGAAAGCCACAGATCCTCCGTGGGCAGCAGCCAATCGGCCCGCCACGGTGCGTCGAGCCCTTTGACGCGCCGGTGGATGATATGGGTGGTGCTATCGGAAAAAAGGAACGCGACTGGCTGATCCGTGCGCAGGATGTCCGACATCTCCCGATACGCCTGGTCCACGGCCTGCGGGTCCGCTGTAGTTCTCGCCAGCTCGAGGAGCCTGCTCAGTTGGGGATTCCGATACCCAACGCCGTTCCGTTTGCCGAAGAGGGCGACTGACCAAGTGCTTGGAGGTTGGTGGTCGAACAGCGTCATGATCGCCTCGAATTTCCCCGTCTTCAACCTGTCCACGCCGGCATGGCGCTCGAGCGGCTGCGGCTCCATGTGCACTCCGACGCGGCGGAATTGATCCTGAATGTAGACCGCCGTCGCGTCCCAGCCAGGTTCGGCGAGTGTCAGGGCGGTGAAGCGAAACTCACGGCCGTCCCGTTCCCGCATACCGTCGCGACTCCAGACACGCCAGCCGGCCAGGTCAAGCAGCCGTTTGGCCTCGGCCGGGTCGTAGCGCGGCGGCTCGGGTAGCTCGCCTCGTCGAAACTGACGAGGTGTGTACACACCGTCGGCGAATGGGAACTGACCGGGGAGATGGAGCACATCAAGGAGCTCTCGTCGGTTGATCGCCAGGCTCAAGGCCCGCCGGACGTCCCGATCCCGAAAGAGGGGATGCTCGTTCTGCCACCAGATCACCCAGGATCTGTCGGGGGAGGGCTTGGTGTACGTCCGAAACCGAGAGTCGTTGCCGAGCTTCGAGCGCTGTGCCGGGTTCGTCCCCGTGATGGCGTCCACATTGCCGCTGAGCAGCTCGGTCAGCCCGGCCTGTCCTGCGAACTTCAGCACGACTCGCGCAATCCTGGGCTTGCCTTTGTAGTAATCCGGGTTGGCCTCCAGCTCCACCATCGTGTGCGGCTCGTCCCGCAGGTACCGATACGGACCGCAGCCGACCGGCCGCAGCCAGAAGTCCCACTCGTAGAACTTCTGCACATCGAAATCTTGAACCAGATGCTTCGGGAGGATGCTCACCCACGCGTCCTGTCCGCCCGACGACCAGTTGATGCCGCGAACCGTAAAAGTCGATTGATCGTGCACCGTGACGGACTCGGCGAGCAACCCGAAGTAGGGAGAGTCGGGACGCGAATGCAGCTCCAGCGTGAACTTGACGTCGTCCACGGTGACAGGCCTGCCGTCGTGCCACCGGACGTCCGGGCGCAGGCGATACGTCCACTCGAGGTAATCCGCCGAGTGTTTCCAGTCCGTCGCAAGGCTTGCCTGCCGGTCTCCCTTTTCGTTTGACCTCACAAGCGGAAGAAACACGAGAGACTCACCCGGGAAATCGGGGCATAGCGGTCTATCGAAATTGTCGGAGAGCGCCACGATCAAGGTGTTGCCGCGAGCGTAGGCGCGATCCTCCGAGCGGCGACAGCCTGCCGCGGCTGCCGCCAGCGAACCGGCGGCGAGCTGGACAAACCGGCGCCGGTCGATCGATCTCAGCGACGCTATCTTCTGCACGTTCATTGTTGGCTCCCATCCTCTACCCACAGGTCCTCGATGAACCGGACTGGTTCGGCGCGCCAGGGGCTGCTCAGCCCTCGGACGCGTCGGTGGACAAGTTCCAAGTCAACCTTTGGGCACAGGAACGTGAAATCCTGGCTAAGGAGGACTGGGAAATGAAACATCACAGATGGCCGCTCATCCTGCTGTGCGCCTTGGCGCTGCTGGTCTCGTCGGCCGCAGCCCAGCGGCGTCCGCTCAAGGTCATGGTGCTCTACGATATGGAAGGCGTATCCGGCGCCACCAACGAACGGCACACAAATTACGCCCATCCGGCTGAATATGCCGAGGGCCGCAAGTCGCTGACGGCGGACGTGAATGCCGCCATCGCCGGGCTGAAGGCCGCCGGGGCCACCGAGATCGTGGTAGTGGACGGCCACGGCTCGGGCAACACGACCGGTCCCGACGTGCTCGAAGACCAGCTCCTGCCTCCGGCCAAGGTGCATTACCAGGACACGCCGTTCGACATTTACATGGACAGCTACGACGCGTCCTTCGACGCCATCGTGGCGGTGGCCATGCACGCCGGGGCGGGCAACCGCGTGGGGTTTCTTTCCCACACTGACTCGGCCGAAGACGTCGAATACACGGTGAATGGCGTCCCGTTTAACGAGTCGATGATTCTGGCCACGGGCGCCGCGCGGCTGAAAATTCCGCTTATCATGGTGTCCGGCGACGACCAGCTTGAAAAGGAGATTCACCGGAACATGCCGTGGGTGGAATACGCGGCGGCAAAGCACGCGGTAGACCGCGTCAGGGCCGAGAGCTTTCCGCGAGAGGAAGTTTCACGGCGGATCGAGGCGGCTGCCCGCCGGGCGCTGGAAAAGCTGGATCAGGCCAAGCTCCCCGATTGGCCAGGCCCCTATCGCTTTGCCCTGACTTTCCAGGATGAGGAGCAGGCCGGGCATGCGGCTCTGCTGGCCGGCGCCGAATTGCTGAGGAACGGCCGAAGCGTGCAAATCCGTTCCCAGGACTTCGAGGAAGGCTACCGCCGCAGCCTGCGGCTGATTGGGCTCGCCGAGCACGTAGGGTGGATGACGGCCTTTCAGGCGGTTATCGATGGGGAACCGAACGCCGCGCAACTGAGAGTGAAGGTAATAGATTCGCTGAACGACCGATGGCTGGACAAGCTGCCCAAGCCGGCCACGCGGCCGTCGCCGAGCCGCCCGCGCCGTTACTGGGGAGCCCAGTAACGGGACGACCGCCAAAGCCCGCCGAGCTGTTTTCTTTTCGCTCATCAATCGCTCCGATTCTCCAGCCACAGGTCCTCCATGTGCCAGACCGGGTCGGCCCGATGGGGCGAACTCAACCCGTGAACCCGGCGGTGCGCCGCGGTGTAGAAGCAGGCAGGGTAGAGATA
>JANMPW010000077.1:0-4965 GCA_031370065.1 Acidobacteriota bacterium | reverse complement strand
TGCGCACGGACGTGCCGGGGACGTTCAAGGACGCTTTCATCGCCGAGACCGACCACGTGCACTGGCAGTCGTGGGAGCGCCTGGCCGACGCGGTGCGCTCGGGGCTGCCTCGTCCGCTGCCGGTTCTGGGCGCGCCGGCATTCGAGTACTACGGCAAGAACCTCGCCGAGGGCGAGCAGTTCGGCAAGGCGATGCAGAACATCTCGCGCTTCGCCGCGGCAGCGGTCCTGGAGGCGTACGACTTTTCGGGCGTGAAGACGATGATGGACGTCGGGGGCGGGAACGGCAGCCTCGCGCTGGCGATCCTCGAGAAGCACCCGGAGATGCGGGGGAAAGTGTTCGACCTGCCGTACATCGAGCCGCAAGCGAAGCGGGGCATCCACGCCGCCGGCGCGGTGCATCGCTGCGGGTTCGAATCCGGCGACTTCTTCCAGGCCGTGCCCAAGGGGGCGGACCTGCACGTCCTGAAGTTCATCCTGCACGACTGGACGGACGAGGAGTGCGTGCAGATCCTGCGCAGTTGCCGGGCATCGCTCGAATCGGGAGGCAAGCTCCTGGTGGTCGAGATGCTGGTACCGGAGGAGATCCGGCCCGATTTCGTCATGCTGATGGACCTCAACATGCTCGTCATGACAGGAGGCCGGGAACGCACGGCGAAGGAGTTCGAAGCACTATTCGCGGAGGCGGGCTTCCGGATGACGCGCGTGGTGCCGACGAAGAGCCCGTTCTCGCTGCTGGAAGCGCGGCCCGCGTAGCTCACGCCCGCTCGACCCGCAGGTCGTAACAGCCGGCCTGCGTGTCGCGGACGTGAAGGTAGTCCACGTCGTCGCGGGCGAAGAGGCGGGCGATCGCGTTCTCGATTCCGTCGCCCGAGACGCGCTCCTCTGCCCGCTGGAGGCGCCCGCGCCCGTACGCGACGAGGGTCAGGTCGTGGGACTTGAGGTCCTCGGGAAAGCCGCCGTGCTCCGGGTGCCGGTCGCATTCCGTTTCGTGGATGAAGACCGGCCCGGGCAGCGGAAACGGCTCGAGGCCGTGGAACGGATCGAGCGTGAAGAGCAGGCGGCGGTCGACGCCGACGCGAAAGTCCCGCAGGCAGAGGCGGCATGGGCCGTAGCCCGTGGCGACCTCCGCGTGGACCGGGTGTCCGTACCCCGGCGCCTTGCGCGCGCTGCGCACCTTCTCCGCGAGCCCCTCGCTGATCGCCAGGACCTTGTATGCCGACATGCGTTCGCCTCCTCGCCCAGCAAAACACGCCCGCGGGGCGAAAGGTTGCGATTCGCGTGCGATAATCGTGAGTGGTCGTCACGCCCTGATGAGCACGAAAAGACACGTCCCGACGGAGCCGTCCGATCCCTTCCCCGCGGACGAGATCGAGACGTACCACTCCCCGGAGCCGTGGACCCAGGACGGGCGCTACATCCGCGACGCGAAGGCGGCGATCGTCGTGCGCGGCCGCACACTCGCCGACGCGCGCCGCATCGTGGCCGCGATCAACGCCACCCGCGACATTCCGACCGACGCGCTCGAGCACTGGCTCGTCCAGGACGTGTCGAATCCGGTCGGCCGGCCGGACCTGGAAGTGGCGATCAGCGACGAGGTCGAGTCGCCTTTCGCCGTCCGTCCGCCCGACGGCGGGCCGGCCCCGTTTTTTTCGATCCCCGTCGAAACCCCGGCGAGGCCTGAGCCCGAGTCCTGGCCGTACACCTTAACCTCGCCCGAGCGCCGCAAAGGCGACCGCCGCAGCGGCGAGCGCCGCTCGCCCGGATCCTCCCCCGGCCCGCACGACCTCGTCTTCGACCGCCGCGTCATGGAGCGGAGGTTTGGCGAGCGTCGGAGCCACTGAGCCGGGGAGCATTCCCGTGAAGGGCGCGGCTGCTGGATTCCCTCAAGACGGGCCACCTGGCATACCCTATCGGTCGTGAAGCGCCTCATGGACTTGACGGTCGAGGACATCGCGGCGAGCCCGGTGTGGCGCTACGAGGGAGGAAGCGGCGCCGAGGCGCTCGTCGCGCCGGCGGACCGCGCAGCGTTGTCCCAGGCGGACGACGAGATCTTCCTCGCCGCGACGGAGTTCGAATTGTCCGATGCGACGCGGCACGCGGGGTTCTGCTTTCCGGCGGAGAGCGGCGGCGTCGACTACCTGCAGCCGGTGATCCTGACGCCCTCGGGCCCAGTCTCTTTCTGGTTCGATGAGCCGCCCGCGCCCGAAGCGATCTTGGAGCAGTGGAGGGCGCTCGCGAAAGAGCCGTCCGCCATCTTTCCGATCGCCTTCCGTTGTCTCGTGCCCGTGGACGACCGCATGGTCAAGGGACGGATCGACGGCGTGGAGTTTCCGTACGAGCCGGCCCTCGCCCCGACGCGCAACGAACCGCTCGCGCCGGCGCGCCGCGGGGGGATCGGCAAGCGGCAGACGCGCACCGTTCGCCGGCACAAGGCCGAGATGACGGTCGAGTTCAGCCAGGGCGCCCTCAACGGCGCGGGCGTCACCGGGGACATCTCCCGCCGGGGAATGTTCGTGCGCTCGAACCTGGCGCCGGGAACCGGCCCCGTGGTGCGGCTCACGGTCAATCTTCCCGGCGGCCGAAAGCTCGCGCTGACCGGGAGGGTCGTTCGCAGCGTCGCGAGCGCGCCGACTGCCCCGACCTCGCCCGGCTTCGGTCTTCGCCTCGTCGACGATTGGCCGGAGTACGAGGAGCTCTTCGGCCGCCGCGACGACACCCACAAGAAGTAGAGCAACGCAGAAAGCGACGGCAGGCAGATGGCGTACGAGCTGATCGCCGACACGAAAGGACTGTCCTCGCCGACGGCCTTCCTGTGTCGGCGCCCCTTCCTGCTGGCGCTGCTCGGGTTGGGCGTCGCCCTCCGGGTCTTCCAGTACGCCTCGGACACCTCGCTCTGGTTCGACGAGCTCTCGATCGCCCGGAACCTGGTGCACCGTTCCACGACACAGTTGCTGCTCGAGCCGCTCGTCTACAACCAGGTGGCGCCAGTCGGTTTCATCATGGCCGAAAAGCTGGTGAGCCAGGTTCTGGGCACGAACGATCTCGCGTTTCGATTCCTTCCGTTGCTGTGCGGGCTTGCGGCGCTGCCGCTGTTCCTTCGCCTGGCAGAGCGCCTGCTCAATGGCTATGCGGTACCGTTTGCCGTCGCCGTCTTCGCCATTGGCTCGCCCTTCATTCGCTTTTCGGCGGAGGTGAAGCAGTACGGAATCGACCTCGCGGCGACTCTCGCGCTCGGTCTGATCGCGCTGCGTCTTCGCGACGCCGACTCCACCCCGACTCGATGCGTTCTGGCGGGAATCGCGGGCGCCGCCCTGGTTTGGTTCTCCCAGGCGACCGTCTTCGTCATGGCGGGCCTCGGGGCGGCGCTGGTCCTGGCATGGCTGCGGGATCGCGACCCGCAGACACGCCGAGCGATCCTGACGACGGTCCCGATCTGGGCGGCGGCCTCGGTCGCGGCGCTCGTGGTGGCCATCGGCCACATCACGCCGGAAACCCGAGCGTTCATGAGCGAGTTCTGGCGAGTTCGCGGAGGCTTCTTTCCCTGGCCGCTCGAGCGAGCGAGCGACGTGCTCTGGCTCTGGGATCGGGTGACGCAGCTCTTCGCTGACGAAATGATTCTGCGGTATCGGTGGCCGGCGCTCTACAGCGGGCTGGCGATTGCCGGCCTGGGTCTCCTGTGGCGGCGCGAGCGGTTCGGGGCGCTCGTGCTGCTCGGCCCCCTGGCGGTAACCGTTCTCGCCGCCGTCGCTCACCAGTACCCCTTCCGAACCCGCCTGGTCCTGTTTCTCGTTCCCGCCCTGGTCCTGGCGATTGCCGAGGCTGCGGAATGGATCCGGCGCTCCGCGGCAAGGCTCCATCCGGCGGTGGGAGGGGCGGTGATGGCCGCGTTGTTTGCGGCGCCGGCCCTGGCGCTCGTCGAGACGCCGCCGCCGTATCGGGTCGAGGACTACAAGACGGTGCTTGCGTTCCTTCGCGCGCATCGAAAGGCCGGCGATGGCGTCTACGTCTTTCCCAACACCTGCGGCGCAATGGAGCGTTACGGGGCGGAGTATGGCCTGCGGCGGGAAGATTGGGCGGTGGGCGGATGCTGGAGGGATGACCTGCGCCCGTACCTGCACGACGTCGATCGGTACCGCGGAATGCCGCGCGTGTGGTTCTTCGCCTCGAGCGTCCCGCCGTTTCACCCGGCACGGCTGAGCATCGAGCGCTATCTTGGTGCCATCGGCGTCCGCAGGGAGGCGATCGCGGTGCCCTCCGCGAAACCCCTGAATCCGGTCAGCGTCGAGCTCTTCGATCTGAGCGATCCGGCGAGGCTTGCGGCCGCGTCGGCGCTGACCTTTCCGCTGGAGCCGCTGGGAGATGTGCGGCCGCTCTGCGGAGCCTGGGTGCTTCCGGTCCCGCCGGACTCCAACGTCGTGACGGGCCAGCGCCCGTGAGTCTCGAACTTCCAGCTCTGAAAGGAGAGCCATGAAAAATACCCGTGAGTTCTTCGCCGAATGCTTCAAGGCCGAAAAGCCGAAGTTCCTCCGCGTTTTGCAGGCCGTGCCCGAGGATCAGGCGGGATACCGTCCGCACCCGAAGAGCAATTCCGCAGGCGGCCTCGTCTGGCTGCTGGCGAGCGAATGGGGCGACGCCTGCGAGCTCATCGACAAGTCGCAGGTGAACTACGTCGCAAGGCCCGCTCCCGCGAAGCTCCAGGAATCGATTGCCGCCTTCGAGCGCAACGCAGGCGAGATCGAGAAGCGACTGGGCAAGCTGGACGATGCGGCCTGGGACAAAACCGCGCAGTTTCTCATGGACGGAAAGGTCGGGTGGGAGTCGCCGCTCGGCGAGATGCTCTTCGGTTTCCTCTTCGACGCCATCCATCATCGCGGCCAGCTCTCGAGCTACCTGAGACCCATGGGCGCGAAGGTGCCGTCCATCTACGGACCGTCCGCGGACGACCCGGGCGCGTAGCTCTCTC
>JANMPW010000680.1:0-7337 GCA_031370065.1 Acidobacteriota bacterium | reverse complement strand
GTTCACGCCTGGCACTGGGTCAAGACCGGGGACGCCGGGGCCGGGCCCGGCCAGACCATCCTGCCGAAGGGCAGCCTCATGGCGGGCTACGTTCCGGAGTACAACGAGGTCTGACCCCACGTTGCCGGAGACGCGCGCGGCCACGGCGTGGGACGGCGGCTGCTCGGAGCTCGTGCGCGCCTCGGAAGAAGCCGGGGTCTGGACGCTGCAGGCTTGGAATCTTCCCCGAGAACACGGCGTCGATCGCGCTGCATGAGCGCTGCGGATTCCGCGTCGTCGGCGTCCGCGAGAAGCTCGGCAAGCTCGGGTCCGCCTGGCGCGACGTGACGCTGCTCGAACGGCGCAGCGCGCGCGTCGGCGCGTAACATCCCTTTTTCAGTCAAGGATTTAGGCTCTATATTGATTTACGCCTTTTTTACGCCTACATTGCTCCTTCCGTGTCCGACAAGCGTACCCGTCCCTCGGGAAGTCCTCCGGCGATGCCGCCCTCGCGCAACCTCGGCGTGGGCAACGCGGGGTGCAGCGGCCATGCGTCGCTGATCGTTTCGCCGGGAGCGCGCAAGGAGAAGTTGCGGCAACGCGAGTTTGCTCCTGGGGCGGCGCGCAGGAAGCCGCAGACGTACGTCGAACTGCATGCTGCGTCGGCGTTCTCGTTTCTCGACGGCGCGTCGCTGCCCGAGGACCTCGTTGAAGAAGCCGCGCGGCGTGAGATCTCCGCCGTCGCGCTCGTGGATCGCAACGGCGTGTACGGCGCGCCGAGGTTCTACAAGGCGGCGAAGGCAGCGGGAGTGAGGGCCTTGGTCGGGGCGGAGGTGACGCTCTGTCGTCCCCCTCTCCCGGCGGGAGAGGGTCGGGGTGAGGGGCGCTCAGGAACTGGCTTGCGCGAGAAGACCTCTTGCTCGCCCAATGCCCCCCTCACCCTTCCCTCTCCTCCCCGCGGGGGGAGAGGGTTAGTTGCTCCGCTCCACCGTCTGACCTTGCTCGTCGAGAATCGGATTGGCTACAAGAACCTGTGTCGGCTGATCACCGCCGGCGCACTCGGGAAGCCGAAGGGTGAGACGAGCGTTTCGTGGGAGCAGGTCGTGGCGCACGCCGGGGGGCTGCACATCCTCACGGGTGGCGAGGAGGGGCCGGTCGCGCAAGCGCTCGTGCGGGGCGGGCCCGACGCGGCGCGGCCGATCATCGAGAAACTCGCGGCGATCTTTCCGGGGCGGCTCCACGTCGAGCTCCAGCGGCATCGCCTTCGCGAGGAGGAGCATCTCAACCAGGCGCTCGTGGACCTCGCGCGCCGGCTGCGCCTGCCGATCCTTGCGACGAACGGCGTGCGCTACGCGCGCGCAGAGGACAAAGAGCTCCACGACGTTCTGACGTCGGTCCGCAACCACGTGACGCTCGACCAGGCCGGCCGACTGCTCGCGGCGCAGCGCGAGCGGCACTTCAAGGGCGCGGCAGAGATGCGCAAGATCTTCGCAGACCTGCCGGAGGCGCTGGCCGCATCGTCGGAGCTCGCGGCGCGCCTCGACTTCACGCTGGCGGACCTCGGCTACCGGTTCCCCGAGTATCCGTTGCCGGAGGGCGAGACGCCGTTCTCGCACCTGCGGCAGCTGACCTGGAATGGCGCCCGCGCGCGCTTTCGCCCGCTGACGACAAAGGCCCAGGCGCAGATCGAAAAGGAGCTCGCGATGATCGAGAAGCTCGATCTTGCAGGCTACTTCTTGATCGTCCACGACATCGTGCGCTTCTGCCTCGAAAACCGGATCCTCGCGCAGGGGCGCGGCTCGGCCGCCAACAGCGCGGTCTGCTATGCGCTTTCGATCACGGCCGTGGACCCGGTGAAGATGGAGCTGCTCTTCGAGCGCTTTCTCTCGGAAGAGCGCGGCGAGTGGCCCGACATCGACCTCGATCTTCCGTCCGGAGACCAGCGCGAGCGCGTCATCCAGCATGTCTACGAGAAGTACGGCCCGCACGGCGCCGGCATGACCGCCAACGTGATCACGTACCGCGACCGCTCTTCCGCGCGCGAGGTCGGCAAGGCCCTCGGCTATTCGCCCGAGCAGGTGGACGCGCTCTCGAAGCAGTTGGGCGGCTGGAACTTCGGCGAGATCCGCGACCCGCCCGAAGAGCTGAAGGGCGAGATCGCGGCGGCCGGCCTCGATCCCGACGAGCGGCGCGCGCGGCATTTCCTGCGGCTCTTCCTGCAGATCCAGAACCTGCCGCGCCACCTCGGCCAGCACTCCGGCGGAATCGTCGTCGCGTCAGGAAGGCTCGACGAGGTCGTGCCGCTCGAGCCCGCGTCCATGCCGGGCCGCGTCGTCGTGCAGTGGGACAAGGACGACTGCGCCGACCTCGGGATCGTCAAGGTGGACCTGCTCGGCCTCGGTATGCTCGCCGCGATCGAGGAGATGATCCCGATGATCCGCACGCACGAGAAGATCGAGGTGGACCTCGCGCATCTGCCGCAGGACGACCCCGCCGTCTACCGGATGTTGAACGCCGCCGATACGGTCGGCCTCTTCCAGGTCGAGAGCCGCGCGCAAATGGCGTCCTTGCCGCGCAACGCCCCGAAGTGCTTTTACGACATCGTCGTGCAGGTCGCGATCATCCGGCCGGGGCCGATCGTGGGCGGCATGGTGCATCCGTTCTTCGACCGGCGGCAGGGCAGGGCGCCGGTCACGTATCCGCACCCCTGCCTCGAGCCGATCTTGAAGCGCACGCTCGGCGTCCCACTCTTCCAGGAGCAGATCCTGCGGATGGCGATGGTGGCGGCGGGCTTCACGGGCGGCGAGGCGGAGGAGCTGCGGCGCGCGATGGGCTTCAAGCGCTCGGTCGAGCGGATGGATTCGATCGAGGCGCGCTTGCGCGAGGGCATGGCCTTGCGCGGCATCGATTCGAAAGCGCAGGACCAGATCGTCAAGTGCATCACGTCCTTCGCGCTGTACGGCTTTCCCGAGTCGCATGCCGCGAGCTTCGCACTGATCGCCTACGCGAGCGCGTTTCTCAAGGCGCACCATCCGGCGGCGTTTCTGGCGGCCTTGCTGAATGCGTGGCCGATGGGTTTCTACCATCCGGCGACGCTCGTCAAGGACGCGCAGCACCACGGCACGCACGTGCTTCCCGTGGACGCGACGCGCTCGGGCTGGATGTGCCGGTGGGAGGAAGGGGCCGTGCGTCTCGGCATGCGCTTCGTCAAGGGCCTGCGCCGGGAGGCGGGGGAGGCGATCGAGCGCGCGCAGGCACAGCGCCAATTCACCACGATCGACGACCTCGCACGCCGCGCGGCGCTGCGGCCGGGGGAGCTCGAGCTGCTCGCGCACGCGGGAGCGCTGTCCGCCTTCGGCAGGACGCGACGCGCGGCGCTGTGGCAGGTCGCCAAGGTCGCGCGCAAGGCCGGGCCGCTTTTCGAGGCCGTGCCGACGGACGATCCCTCGCCGCTGTCCGAAATGTCTGCGATCGAAGAGACGCGCGCCGACTACGTCGCGACCGAGATGACGGCCGGACCGCACATGCTCGCCCACCTGCGGGAGGGATTGCGCCGGCGCGGCGTGACGTCGGCGTCGGAGCTTCTCCAGTGCGAGGATGGCGAGCGCGTGACGGCGGCCGGTGCCGTCATCGTGCGCCAACGGCCTGGCACGGCGAAGGGGTTCGTGTTCCTGACGCTCGAGGACGAGACGGGGATGCTGCAGGCGATCGTGCGACCGGACCTCTTCAAGGCGCAGCGCGCGGTCGTCGTCGGCTCGGGCGCCCTCGTCGTCGAGGGCAAGCTCCAGAGACAGGACGGCTCGATGTCGGTGCGGGCGGAACGCTTCTGGACGATTCCCGAGTTCGAGCGGCTGCCGAGCCACGATTTTCGGTAGGGTGCCCGGAACTTTCCCCGATTCGCCGGGGTCTTCTCTTGACACAATGCAAGACGTGTCCGCGCGCCCCAGGCTGATCCGCGCCGCCGTCCTACTGGCGGCGCTCGCTGCGCTGGCCGTCATGCCGGTGACGCGGGCGCCCGAGCCCGTCGCGACGTGGGGCGAGGTGGACGCCCTCGTCAAGGAGCAGAAGTTCGCGGAGGCCGCAAAAAAGGTCGACGGGATCCTCCACGCGGCGCGGGAGCGCAAAGACGAGGCGCAGTGGATGAAGGCGCTCATCCGCGAGGTCCAGCTGCAGACCGGGCTTCACGGCTACGAGCCCGCCGTCCGGTTTCTGAAGGACGAGCCCTGGCCGTCGGGGCTCCTTTCGCAGACGGCGCTCGACCTCTTCTACGCGCAGTCGCTTGTCCAGTACCGGCAGATCAACTCGTGGGAGATCGCCAAGCGCGAAAGGATCGAGTCGACGGGTCCGATCGACCTGAAGGCGTGGACGAGCGCGCAGATCGTCGGCGAGGCGGAGAAGGCCTACCGCCACGCGTGGGGCCGGCGCGCCGCCCTCGGGAAGCTGCCGGTGGGCGTTCTCGGCGAGTACGTCGATCCCAACAACTACCCGAAGGACGTGCGCGGGACGCTGCGCGACGCCGTGTCGTATCTGTACGTCGAGCTTCTCGCGGACTCATCGCTCTGGACTCCGGAGCAGTCGAACGGGGTCTACCAATTGGACCTCGCGCACCTGCTTGCGAGCGACGGCCGCGACGCCGGCGCGCGCCTGGCGGACTCGGCGGCACATCCGATCGAGAAGCTCGTCGCGATCCTGGGCGACCTCGAGTCGTGGCACGGCGGGGAAGGTCAGCGCGCGGCACAGCTCGAGGCGCGCCTCGAGCGGCTGCGCCGGCTCCATGCCGCGTTCAGCGAAGAGACCGACCGCGCTGCCATCCGGAAGGACCTCGAGGAGCGCCTGCCGCGCTACCGTGACGTCTCGTGGTGGTCCATGGGGATGGCCGAGCTGGCCGGGTTCCGCCAGGCCGAGGGCGGCCCCGACAACCTGATCCGCGCCCGCAAGGCGGCGCTCGAGAGTTTCGGGGCATACCCGCAGTCGCCGGGCGGACGGCGCTCGAGCCAAATCATCGCGACGATCGAGGCGCCCGACTACCAGGCGACCTCGATGTCGTCGGATGGGCTCGACCGCCGGTCGATCCGAATCACGCACAAGAACCTCTCCACGCTCTTCTTTCGCGCGTATCGGCTGGACCTCGAGCGTCGGATCACGACGAAGACCGGGTACAACCTGCTTCCGAACGCCGAAGAGATCCGCAGTCTCGTGCGTGGTGGCCCACCGGCGGCAGCGTGGGAGACCGCGCTGCCGCCGACTCCCGACTTCCAGCAGCACAGCACCTACGTGACGCCCCCGATTCAGGAGACGGGCGTCTACGTGATCGTCGTTTCGGTGCGGCCCGACTTCGCGGAGACGGACAACCGCGTCAGCTCGGTGACCATCGTACTGTCGGACCTCGTGCTCGTGATCCATCCCGAAGCGTCGGCGATGGGAGTGCGCGCGCTCGGGGGCTCCACGGGCCAGGCGGTCGCCGGCGCCGACGTCGAGCTCTGGACCTACGATTGGAGCGTCCGCGGACATCATCGCCTGTCGTCCGCGATTTCGGACGAGCAGGGCCTCGTCCGCTTCGCTTGGGCGCCGGGGATGGAGCGGCAGAGCTACTTCCTGCTCGCGAAGAAGGGGACAGAGGTCGCGCTGGAGTTGCAGAACGTGTCTCTCTCACCCCCGACCCGGCACGTCGCGGAAACACGCGCGCTCGTCTACACGGATCGCGCCATCTACCGCCCCTTGCAGAGGATTTTCTGGAAGGTCGTCGCGTACCGCGGCGTGGCGGGCTCCGGTAGCTATCGGACCGAGGCGGATCAGCCCCTGTCGGTCACGCTCGAGGATGCCGACGGCCAGGCGGTGGAGTCGAAGACACTGTCCACGAACTCCTTCGGCTCGGCGGCGGGGGAGTTCGTCATCCCGGCCGGGCGGGCGCTCGGCGGATGGAACGTCAAGAGCTCGCTCTCGGGTCAGGCCCACGTCCAGGTCGAGGAGTACAAGCGTCCGACCTTCGAGGTGAAGTGGGAGCAGCCGAAATCTTCCCTGCGCCTCAATCGGCGGGCGACCCTTTCGGGCTCTGCGCACTACTACTTCAAACTGCCCGTGTCGAACGGCTCCGTGCGCTGGCGGATCGTGCGCGAGCCTCAGTTTCCCTGGTGGTGGTGGCGCTGGGGGCCGCGCACGGGCGGATCCTCGCAGACGGTGGCGCAGGGGACGTCTGCATTGAAGGAGGACGGGACTTTCGAGGTGACGTTCACGGCCGCGGCGGACGAGCGCCTCGCGGCGAGCGCGAAAGACGTGACGTACCGATTCGCGGCGACGGCCGACGTGACCGACGAGGGGGGTGAAACGCGCTCGGACGAGCGGGCATTTCGCCTCGGCTTCGTCGCTGTCGAGGCGCAGGTGCGCATGGAAACGGGATTCGTCCAGGAGGGCGATCCCGCCCGCCTCGCACTCGTGCGGACCGATCTCGACGGTGCGCCGAGTCCCGGTCCGGGGAGCTGGCGCCTTTACGCGATCGCGCAACCCGAGCGGACGCTTCTCCCAGCGGAGATGCCGCTCGACCAACCGCCGATCGAAACCAACGGCTTCGCGACGCCGGGCGACCGGCTCCGGCCGCGATGGGACACCAACATGTCGCTCGAGGCGGCGTTGCGCAGCTGGCCCGATGGGCCCGAGAAAGCCCGCGGAGACGTCACGCACGGCGCGAAGGGGGAGGCGGAGGTCCGACTTTCCGCACTGCCTCCGGGCGCGTGGCGCCTGCGCTACGAGACCCGTGACCAGTTCGGCGGCAAGTACGAAACGACGAAGGACTTCCTCGTGGCCGGAAGGAAAACGCGCATTGCGTTCCCCGAGGTTCTGCTCGCGGAGCGCGAGTCGGTCGGCGCGGGGGGATTGGCGCGTTTTCTCGTGTCCTCGGGCTTGTCGGATCAGGTCCTGTACTTCGACGTGCTGCGCGGCGGCAAGATTGTCTCGCGCCGCTCGATCCCGTCGTCGCAGAGCGGCGTCGTCGAGGTTCCGATTTCCGACGAAGACCGCGGCGGCTTTGCAGTCCGCCTGTCTCTCCTTCGGGACCACCAGTTCCTGACCCAGGGAAACGCGGTGCTCGTTCCCTGGGACGACAAGGAGCTGCAGGTTTCGTTCGCGAGCTTCCGCGATCGGATCCGCCCCGGAACGAAGGAGACGTGGCGCGTCTCGGTGAAGGCGCCGCCGGGCACGCCCTCCGACGGGCGGGCGGCGGAGCTGCTTGCCTACATGTACGACCGGAGCCTCGACTTCTTCGTCGAGCCCCATTCGCCGCAGCCGCTGTCGCTCTACCCCGACGGCAGAGGAGACAGCGGCCTCTTCGCGAGCGTCGGACCGACCGGCTGGGCGTGGGTTTT
>JANMPW010000666.1:0-1934 GCA_031370065.1 Acidobacteriota bacterium | reverse complement strand
GACGGAAAGTACATCGGTATCGCCGACGACTGGGACAACCGCGGTGGAGGGCGGGAGCTCGAGCTACCGAAGGGCGACCACATCGTGAGGATGGAGCTGCCCGGTTACCGGTCGTTCGTCCTCGAAGTCCAGGTGACCGCTGAATCGGGCAAGGACTCTCCGTCGATCGACCAGGAGATGGAGCGGTTCGATCGGATGGCCTACGAGAGGCTCCCGGCGCCCGCCGACCGCACGACCGGCTCCGTCGAGTTTGTCATCGAGCCGTCCGATGCGACGGTGAGCGAGGGCGCCAGGATGCTGGGCGCCGCCACGAACTTCGGTCCGGCCTCCGCGCTCGAGCTCAAGGGAAGCCCCGCGGTTCACGACCTCGTGCTCTCGGCGCCGGGTTACAAGTCGAAGCTCGTGCGGATCCTCGTTGCGCCCAACGCGGGGAAGGACCGGGCGAAGGTGAGGGAGACTCTGACGAGGGAGTGAGTTTCTGCCGACCTCCTCGCCCGGGTCTTGTGCTAACTTCCTTCTCCCGATGGGAGCCCCCGCAGCCGCGCCGACGGCGCTCAAACGCACGCCGCTCTACGATCTCCACCGCGAGCTCGGCGCGAAGCTGATCGATTTCGGCGGTTGGGAGATGCCGGTGCAGTACGCGGGGATCCTCGAGGCGCACCGCGCGGTGCGGGAGCGGGTGGGCCTCTTCGACGTCTCGCATATGTCGAGTTCGACGTCACGGGCAAAGGCGCCCTCGCGTACCTCCAGGCAATGACGCCCAACGACGTGGCGAAGCTCGCCGACGGCCGCATCCACTACTCGGCGTTCCTGACGGAGCAGGGGACCTTCGTCGACGACCTGCTCGTCTACCGGAAGGCGCAGGACGCGTACCTGCTCGTCGTCAACGCCGGCAACACGCCGAAGGACTTCGCCTGGGCGACGCAACACGCGCGGGGCGACGTGCACATCGCCGACCGCAGTTCGGATTACGCTCTGATCGCGGTCCAGGGGCCGAAGTCGGTGGCGCTGCTCTCGCGCGTGTGTGCTCCCGACCCTTCGGACCTGCCCTACTACGGCTTCCGCGACACGAAGGTGTGTGGCGCGACGGCCCTCTTGTCGCGCACCGGCTACACGGGTGAGGACGGGTTCGAGGTCTACTGCCGGCCCGAGGACGGGGCGCGTCTCTTTCGCGCGCTACTCGACGAGGGCGGGGGCGAGGGCGCCGTGCCGTGCGGCCTCGGCGCGCGCGATACGCTGCGCCTCGAGGCGAAGATGGCGCTCTACGGCAACGACATCGACGACACCGTCACGGCTCTCGAAGCCGATCTCGGCTGGATCGTGAAGCTTTCCAAGGGCGACTTTCTCGGCCGCGACGCACTCGCCGCGCAAAGCCAGGCGGGCCTCGCGCGCAAGCTCGTGGGTTTCGAGATGGTGGACCGGGGCATCGCGCGCCACGGGTATCCTGCGAAGACGCCGTCGGGCCCCGGGATCGTGACGTCGGGCACGCACTCTCCGACGCTCGGCAGGCCGATCGGCCTGGCGCTCCTGCCTTTGACCGCGACCGCCGTCGGGACCGAGTTCCACGTGGACATCCGCGGCCGCGAGGCCGCCGCGCGCGTGGTGCCCACGCCGTTCTACAAGAGACCGTCACAGTAACTTTCAGGAGGTCACATCTTGAACCCCGAAGACCTGCGTTACGCCAACAGCCACGAATGGGTCCGGGTGGACGGAGATACCGGCACGATCGGGATCACCGACCATGCGCAGAAACAGCTCGGGGAGATCGTGTACCTCGAGCTCCCCGAGGTCGGGCACGTGTACGACGCCGGAGACGAGTTCGGCACGGTCGAAAGCGTGAAGGCGGTCTCGGAGCTGTTCACACCGGTTTCGGGGGAGGTCGTCGCCGTCAACAAGGGCGCCGTCGGCGAGCCCGGGATCATCAACGACGACCC
>JANMPW010000664.1:0-4071 GCA_031370065.1 Acidobacteriota bacterium | reverse complement strand
CCTTGGCCGAAGCCGATCTCGAACACGAGAAGGCCTCCCTGCGCCAGGTACGCGGCCGCTGTCGCCAGCAGCTGGCGGATCGCGGTGAGACCGTCCTCGCCGGCAAAGAGCGCCCGTCGGGGATCGTGGTCCCGGACGGTGGGCGGCAGGTGCGGCGACTCGCCGATGGCAAGGTAGGGCGGGTTCGACAGGATGACGTCGAAGGGCGATGCCGAGAGCGCGGAAAGCCAGTCGGAGGCCATGAGTGAAAGGCGCGGCAGGACCCCGTGGCGAGCGGCGTTCTCGCGCGCGAGCACCAGAGCGTCGAGTGAAATGTCGAGCGCCACCGCCCGCGCCTGCGGCCGCTCGAGGAGGTATGTGATCGCGATGATGCCGCTGCCGGTTCCGGCGTCGAGGACGCGCCGCGCGTCGGGCGCCTCTTTGAGCGCCTGCTCGAGGAGGACCTCGGTCTCGGGACGCGGAACGAGCGCCCGGCTGTCCACGCGGAACGGGCGTCCATAGAAGTCCCATTCGCCGATCAGGTGCTGCACCGGGACGCCGGTGACCCGCTTGGCCCAGAGCGCCGAGAAGCGCGCGACGACGCCGGGCTCGAGGGTCTGGCGGGGGTCCAGGGCGAGCGGAGACATCCCCCCCATTGCGTGCGCGAGCAGGAGCCGCGCGTCCCAGATGCTCGCGTCCGCCTTGGCCGCGACGGCACTGGATGCAGCGGTGTCGAGAAGTTCCTTGATGGTCACGGGTCGCGGTCAGCTTACCGGAGTCCGGCTGAGAGCTGACAGCTGAGAGCCGGCCTTACGCCTTCGCCAACTCTTCCTTCACTCGCTCGGCCTGGAAGTGGGCGGAGACGGGGTCGACGAGCTCGTCGAGGTTGCCGTCGAGGACGTCCTGGAGGCGGTGCGTGGTGAAGCCGATGCGGTGGTCCGTGATGCGCGACTGCGGGAAGTTGTAGGTGCGGATCTTCTCGGAGCGGTCGCCCGAGCCGACCATCTTCTTGCGCTCGGCCGCGATCGCGCCATCCTTCTTCGCCTGCTCGATCTCGAGCAGCCGGGCCTTCAGAACGCGCATCGCCTTGGCCTTGTTCTTGATCTGGCTGCGCTCGTCCTGGCACTGGACGACGAGGCCGGTCGGCAGGTGCGTGAGTCGCACGGCCGAGTACGTGGTGTTGACGCCCTGGCCACCCGGGCCCGAGGCGCAGAAGCGGTCCACGCGGATGTCCTTGTCCTCGATCTTCACGTCGACGTCCTCGGCCTCCGGCAGGACCGCGACGGTCGCGGCCGAGGTGTGGATGCGCCCGGACGCCTCGGTCGCCGGAACTCGCTGGACCCGGTGGGTGCCGCCGTCGTACTTCAGGCGCGAGTAGGCCCCCTCGCCCTCGACGAGGGCCGTAATGGTCTTGATCCCCCCGATTCCGGTGTCGTCCCGGTCCACAATCTCGACCTTCCAGCGCTTGCGCTCGGCGTAGCGCTGGTACATGCGGAAGAGCTGCGCCGCGAAGAGCGCGGCCTCGTCGCCCCCGGTGCCGGCCCGGATCTCGAGGAACACGTTGCGCGAGTCGTTGGGGTCCTTGGGCAGCAGCAGGACTTGCAGCTGCTGCTCGAGGCCCGTGAGGCGCTCCGTGAGCGCCGCCCGTTCGGCGGCCGCCATCTGGTAGAGCTCGTCGCCCGGCGAGAGGGATTCGACGAGCTCCCGGGCGCCGTCGATCTCCTTCTGGACCTGCTGCTGCTCGGCCAGTTTGGCGACGATGGGCTCGAGCTCCGTCACGGTCTTCTGGGCATCGCGCACGGCTCGGTGATCCTGGACAAAGTCCGGATCGGCCAGGCGCGCCCTGACCTCGTCGTACTTGCGGCGGATGTCTTTCAGCTTTTCGAACATGGCCGGCCCTCAGCTGCCAGCGCGGAGCTGTCAGCCAGATGGAGATTCAGCGAGCGCCGCTAGAGGGCGGCGGAGGGGAAGGAGACAGAAGATGTCGGGCGCAGGCGCATCGCCCCTAGGCCGAGGTGCCGGCGGCCTTCTTCTCGTAGCGCTTCCGAAACCGTTCGACACGGCCGGCCGAGTCCATCAGCTTCTGCTTGCCCGTGAAGAACGGGTGACACTTGCTGCAGATCTCGATGCGCAGCTCCATTTTCGTGGAGCGGGTCGTCCAGGTCTCGCCGCAGGCGCAGTGGACCAGGACCTCGTGCAGCTCAGGGTGGATGTTCGCTTTCATGGAACGGCGGATTCTACGGAACCTGGGGCCTGGGCGCAAGCCCCCCGGCTTTCCGGGCCTCTTGCGGGCCTTCGGGACGGAGGCGGGTTAGAATCTCCAACCCTAAGGCAGATCGTGTTTTACCTTTACGTCACCGCCCCGGGCATGGCCGCGCGGAAGGTCTCGCTGGACCGTCCGGTGACGACCATTGGCCGGTCGTCCGTGAACGACATGCCGATCTCCGACAAGATGCTCTCGCGGCAGCACTCGCGCATCGTGCGTTCGGACGAGGGGGGGCTCACGGTCGAAGACCTCGGCTCGCGCAACGGCACGTTCTTGAACGGCGAGCGGCTGACGACCGTGCAGGTCCTGAAACCGGGAGACCGGATCACGATCGGCGGCGTGACGCTCAAGGTCGAGTCCGAGTCGACGACCCGCGTGCGCATCGAGGGGGGCGGCGAAGACCCGCTCGACAACACGATTCTGAAGGCCTCGGCCGAGCTGCTGCGCTCGCACGCCACCGAGACGGATCCGAGGCTTCCCGCCGAGCAGCTCGGAAAGCTCATCGACTCCCTGCGCGTCGTCAACGAGCTGACGGTCGAGCTCCTGCGGGACATCTCGGTCGACGAGCTGCTCGGATTTCTCATGGACAAGGTCTTCGAGACGCTCAAGCCCGACCGCGGATTGGTGCTCCTGAAATCACGCGTCACGGGCGAGCTCACTCCTGCGGTCGTGCGCGTGGCGGAGGGAATCTCGGCCGAGGACATTCGTCTGTCGAAGACGCTCGTCGCGGCCGTCGTCGAGAAGCGCAACGGCCTGCTCCTCATGGACACATCCACGGGCTCGGGCGTCTCTCTCGCCGATTCGATCCGTCTTTCCGGGATCAAGTCCGTGCTCGCGGCCCCGCTCGAGAACGCTGGCGAGGTCGTTGGACTAATCTACGTCGACTGCCGCGTCGGGCACCGCTCCTTCGAGGAAGCGGACCTGCGCCTGCTGACGTCGCTCGCAAACGTGGCCGCGGCGAAGATCCAGAACGCGCGCCTCATGGAGGAGAACGCCGAGAAGCGGCAGATGGACCGCGAGTTCGCGCTTGCCCGCGAGATCCAACAGCGCCTGCTCCCGGAGGACCCGCCGCCGCTGCCGGGCTACGAGCTCCACGGCTCGAACGTCGCTTCCCGCCAGGTCTCGGGCGACTACTTCGATTTCAGGCCGCGCAGCGACGGGAAGATCTACGCCACGATCGCGGACGTCTGCGGAAAGGGAGTCGGCCCGGCCCTGCTCATGGCGTCGCTGCAGGCCTCGTTCCACGCATGGGCGGACGAGCGCGTGCCGGTTGCGGAGATGACGGGCCGGCTCTCCGAGGCCATCTCGCGCCGCACGGGCCCGGACCGCTTCATCACGTTCTTCCTGTTGCTCCTCGACCCCGCGACGGGCGAGGTCGAGTACACCAACGCCGGCCACAACCCGGGGCTTTTGCTGCGCGCCGATGGCACGATCGAGGAGCTTGGCTCCCACGGCTTGCCGTTGGCGCTCTTTCCCGGCAAGCCCTACGGGTCGTCGAAGTTCACGCTCCAGCCGCAGGATCTGTTGTATCTCTACACCGACGGCGTGACCGAGGCGAACGATCCCGAGGGCAACGAGTTCGGCATGCCCCGCTTGAAGGAGTTCATCGGCGCCCAGCTCGGCCGCGCCACGTCGGACATCGAGTCGGCGCTGTTCCACGTGCTCGACGAGTACGTTAAGGGCGAGCCCTACGCGGACGACCGGACGCTGGTGATGGTGCGCCGGCTCCCCTAGGGCTCCCCTAGGGGTCAGGGCTGAATTATTGGGATTTAAGACGCCCCGCGGCTCTCGGCGCGGCTTGCCAAGTGATACCCAGAAATAAGACC
>JANMPW010000633.1:0-2371 GCA_031370065.1 Acidobacteriota bacterium | reverse complement strand
CCGGGGGCCTGCGGCGCCGTCGCTCTCATAGCCGACGTCGGTCAATGCCTGCCACCAGGCGTCGACGGCAGCGGGCGACTCGGCGTAGAAGCCGATATGCAGACGACGTGTCGCTGGCCGCTCGGCGGTTTCTTGGCCGATCGCGAAGTCGTTCCACTCGACGAATCCTCCGCCCTCGACTGGCTCGGGGCCGTCGAGGAGCTCGAGCGCGAGAGCGTAGAAGTCGCGGGCGGCTTCGAGGTCTGGCAAACGGATCCCGACGTGGTCGATCACGCTTTCGAGGCTACCCCAACGGGAGACCTGCGTTGATGGCGGCGAAGGGTGAGCAGAAGCTGCAGACGGCTGATGGGTACATCCTGGTCTCGCGGGTTGCGGGTCGTGAGGGTGAGGCGTTTATCTCGCCTGATGTGCAGCGGAAGAAGATCGAGGCGTGGGCCGACCTTCATTCCGTCGAGATCGTCTCGTGGTGGGAGGACAACTTTGACGGCTCGACGCCGATGGGTCGGTTCGCGATCGGGATCCTCACCTTGATCGCGGAACTCGAGCTGGAACGGATCACCGAGTCCTGGGCAACCGCGAACAAAGAAGCCGTCGAGTCTGGTTTCTCCGACACGTCCTGCCATGACCGGATCGCTACGCGATTCCGGCTTGCAGGAATGCCCGCTTCTCGCGTGCCATCTCGCGGGCGATCACGAGGCGCTGGATCTCCTGCGTTCCCTCGTAGATCTGGGTGATCTTTGCGTCGCGCATGTAGCGCTCCACGGGGTGCTCGCGGATGTAGCCGTAGCCGCCGAGAATTTGCACGGCCTCGATCGAGGCAAACATCGCTACGTCGCCGCACTTCAGCTTCGCCATAGCGGATATCTTCGTCAGCTCCTGCCCCTCGGCACCCGAGTCGACCATGAGCCCGAACCGGTACAGGAGCCCGCGGGCGGCCTCGCACTCGGTCTCCATGTCGGCAAGCTTCGCCTGGATCAACTGGTGCTGGACGATCGGCTTTCCCATCGTCTCCCGCGTCTTCGCGTACTCGAGCGCGTAGTCGGTCGCTCCCTGCGCGATGCCGAGCGCCTGAGCGGCGACTCCTGGGCGCGAGCGGTCGAGGATCTGCATGGCGATCGTGAACCCCTCGCCTTCCTCGCCGAGGAGATTGGCGGCCGGAATGGTGACGTCGTCGAAGACGAGCTCTCCGGTCGTGGATCCGGCGATCCCCATCTTCGACTCCAGTCGGGCCACCGAGAAACCGGGCGTTTCAGCCTCGACCACGAAAGCCGAAATCCCCGAGTGACCCGCCGTGGGATCCGTCTTCGCGAAGACGGTGTAGAGGCTCGCGACTCCCGCATTCGTGATGAAACGCTTGCTCCCGTTGAGCACGTACGTGTTTCCCTGGCGCCGCGCTGTCGTCCGCATCGCCGCTGAGTCAGACCCTGAGTCCGCCTCTGTCAGCGCGTAGGCGGACAGCCACTCGCCCGAGGCCAGCTTCGGTAGGTAGAGCTCCTTCAACCCCTGCGAACCGGCGAGCTTGAGCCCGAGCGCACCAAGCTCCTGCACGGAGAGGATCGCCCCGCTCGTCGCACACACCTTCGAGACCTCCTCGATCGCGATCAGGGAGAGGAGCGTGCTCGTGCCGAGCCCTCCCCACTCCTCGTCGAAGAAGAGACCGAAGATCCCATGCTCCCGGAAGAGCTCGACGACATCCCACGGGAACTCGTGCGACTCGTCGATCTGGGCCGCGCGCGGCGCGATGTGCTCCCGTGCGATCGTCCGCACAAGCTCGCGAATCTCGCGCTCCTCGTCGATCAGCGGCTCCCAGCTCACGACGCGGGCCTGCTCGGCGCGACGAGCGGCCACTGGAAGTGCTTGACCTCGAAGAAGTCGCGAAAGCCGTCCTCACCGCCTTCCCGGCCGACACCGCTCTCGCGGTAGCCGCCCCAGGGCGCGTCCGGCCGGGGGCCGCCGCCGCCATTGATCGCGACGCTCAACGCTGCATTCAGCAGACTGGCGTTCGGCGCTGGCCAGTAAGTCCAGCGCGTCGGGCGCGTCACGTTGCTCGTCATCGAGTAATCCAGCCTCCGCTCGGGGTTGCACCAAAAGTACATATTCTGATTGAGCGCTTGCTTATCAGGTGACGTTGCCGTGCCCGCGGGGGATCCAGGCTCAGCCGAGGAAGCGCACAACCTCGCGACTATTCCCGCCGTCGGTTGAACGTTCGTGCTCCGGGGCAGCATCGAGTGGCGGTAGCTTCTTACCCGGATGGCCACAGATGACCGCGGAATGGAGGAGCGATGGCGCATCACAGGCTTACACGTGATCAGGTGATCTGGGCGTTCGGGCCTGATCTACAGCCGGTGCTAGAGGTCGAGCCCGGCGATGT
>JANMPW010000616.1:0-1603 GCA_031370065.1 Acidobacteriota bacterium | reverse complement strand
CGAGGTGATCGTCGGCAAGAAGACCAGCGAAGCGGCGCTCGCCCGCGCTTTGGACTTCGTCTGTGCTATCCGCAAAACGCCGATTGTCGTCAACGACAGCCGCGGCTTCTACACCTCGCGCGTCGTCGGCACGTACATCGGCGAGGGCCACGTGATGCTGACCGAGGGCGTGCCGGCGGCGATGATCGAGAACGCCGGCCGCATGGCGGGGATGCCGGTCGGGCCGCTGGCGCTGAACGACGAGGTGGCGCTCGACCTGTCGCTCAGGATCATGAACGCGACGCGCGCCGATCTCGGCGCCGATGCCGTACCTGAGGCCGAATACTGGCTGATCGACGAACTGGTGACCAGGCGCGGACGCCTGGGCCGGAAGAACGCCAAGGGCTTCTACGACTACCCCGACAACTCGCGCGACAAGAAGAAGCTCTGGCCGGGCCTCGCCGATCTGTTCCCGCCCGTTGCCGATCCTGACGCGATCGACGTCGGCGAATTGAAGCAGCGGTTCCTGGTCATCCAGGCGCTGGAAACGGCCCGCTGCTTCGCCGAGGGCGTTCTCACCGATGTCCGCGAGGCGGACGTCGGCTCGATCCTCGGTTTCGGCTTCGCTCCGTTCACTGGCGGGACGCTCTCCTACATCGACTTCATGGGGCCGGCGAATTTCGTCGCCCTTTGCCACCGACTGGCAAAGAAGCACGGCCCCCGCTTCAAGCCGAATCGCCTGCTGCGGGACCTGGCGAAGACCGGCGACACCTTTTACGGCCGCTTCGCCGGCAAGCGCCCTTCGGCCGCCGCCTGAGCCCGGGGATAGACCGCGGCGCGAGATGCTGGTGAACAAGGCGGGACGGGGCTTTACAGAGTTCGCTAACGGGGATAAACGAGACAGGTATTTATTCCTGTCCACCCATGGCATCATGGGATAGCGACAGGGCCGGCACAGGAGGGGTCTGGTGCTGTCCCATATGCGCATCTGGTCGGCGATCGACCGGCTGGCGGAGAAGAACAAGCTGAGCGCGTCCGGGCTTGCCCGCCGCGCCGGTCTCGATCCGACGACGTTCAACAAATCGAAGCGCGCGTCGCCCGATGGCATACCGCGCTGGCCGTCGACGGAAAGCATCGCCAAGATTCTCGACGCTACGCGCACCGAGATCAGCGCGTTCCTCGGCTTCCAGGAGGCGCCGACCAGCCATCGTTCACACGCCACGCGTCACGTGCCGCTCCTCGGGCTCGCCCAGGCCGGCGCCGGCGGCTTCTTCGACGACGGCGGTTTTCCGGCCGGGCAGGGATGGGACGCCATCGAGGTTCCGGCGACCGTCGGCGACAACGTTTTCGCCCTCGAAGTCAGCGGTGATTCGATGATGCCGCTCTATCGCAACGGTGACACGATCATCGTCGCCCGCGACAAGCAGTGCCGGAAGGGCGACCGCGTCGTCGTCAGGACCACCGACGGTGAGGTGATGGCGAAGATTCTGCACAAGAAGACAGGCCGGGCGGTCGAACTCACTTCGCTCAACACTGCCCACAAGAACCGCACGGTCGCCGTCAGGGACATCGACTGGATGGCGCGGATCATTTGGGCGAGCCAGTGAGACGGTCGTCACCCCGG
>JANMPW010000551.1:0-3037 GCA_031370065.1 Acidobacteriota bacterium | reverse complement strand
ACGTGGGCGTCCTCATCTGCATGAACCCGGAGACGGCGCACGAGGACGTGAGAACGGTGGCCCCGGGAGCGGCCGTCATTTACGAGGAGAGCCTGAAGCTCGACACGCTGCGCAGCGACGTCATCTACTACCCCGTGCCCTTCCAGAAGCTCGTCCTCGAGCTCGTGCAGGACGGGAAGCTTCGGCGCCTCGCGGTCAACATGATCTACGTCGGTGTCGCGGCGTGGCTGCTCGGCATGGACATGGCCGAGATCGAGAAAGCCGTCGCCAAGCAGTTCAAGAGCAAGGCCGCGGCTGTCGAGATCAACATGAAGGCGATCCGCGGCGGTCTCGAGTGGGCGGAGAAGAATCTCACCAAACGAGACCCGTTCCGCCTCGAGCGCATGAACGCGACCGCGGGCAAGATCATCATCGAGGGCAACGCGGCCTCGGCAATCGGCTGCATGATGGCGGGCGTCCAGTTCCTGGCCTGGTACCCGATCACGCCGTCGTCCTCGCTCGCCGAATCGCTGATCGACTACGCGGGCAAGTACCGCCTCGACCCCGAGACCGGCAAACCGACGCTCTCGGTCGTGCAGGCCGAGGACGAGCTTGCGGCGCTCGGCATGGTGCTCGGCGCCGGCTGGGCGGGCGCGCGCGCCATGACGACGACCTCGGGCCCGGGTATCTCCCTGATGTCGGAATTCACCGGGCTCGGCTACTACGCCGAAGTCCCCGCCGTCATCGTCGACGTCCAGCGGGTCGGACCCTCCACGGGCCTGCCCACGCGGACGATGCAGGGCGACATCACCTCGACCTACTACCTCGGCCATGGCGACTCCCGGCACATCCTGCTGCTGCCCGGCTCCATCGAGGAGTGCTACACCATGGCCATGGACGCCTTCGACCTGGCCGAGCGCTTCCAGACGCCGGTGTTCCTCATGAGCGATCTCGACCTCGGCATGAACAACTGGATGGCGGACCCGCTCCCCTTCTCGGACCGGCCGCTCGACCGCGGCAAGGTTCTGCGCACGAAGGAAGAGCTCGACGCCCACATCGCGAAATTCAAGGAATTCGGGCGCTATCGCGACGTGGATGGCGACGGCATCCCCTGGCGCACGCTGCCGGGCTTCATGGATGCGCCCGGGGCCACGTACTTCACGCGCGGCTCCGGCCACAACGAGCGCGCTCAGTACACCGAGCGGCCCGAAGATTACAAGAACAACATGGACCGCCTCGCGCGCAAGCTCGAGACCGCGAAAAAGCACGTCCCCCGGCCGGTCGTCTCCGACGGGTCGGGCTCCCGGGTCGGCATCATTGCCTACGGCTCTTCGGATTTCGCGGTCGAAGAGGCGCGTGTGATCCTCGGGCGCAAGGGCATGAAGACCGACTACCTGCGCCTGCGCGCACTCCCCTTCACGCCCGAGGCCGCCGCCTTCATCTCCGCGCACGACCGGGTGTACGTCATCGATCAGAACCGGGACGGCCAGATGTACGACCTGCTCCGCCTCGAGATCGGCGGCAACACGGACAAGCTACGCTCCATTCGCCACTACGATGGCTTCCCCCTCGACGCCGAAACGGTGATCGAAGGGATCGAAGCCGGGGAGAAGAAGTAAATGTCCTCCACCGCCGAGCCCAAAGCGCCACCCGTCAACCGCGCCGGCCTGACCGTCAAGGAATACGGCGGATCGAAATCGACGCTCTGCGTCGGCTGCGGCCACGACGTCATCACCCGCCAGATCACCCAGGCCCTCTACGAAATGTCCATTCCGCCCTACAAGATCGCCAAGATGTCGGGCATCGGCTGCTCGTCCAAGACGACGGCCTACTTCGCCGACCGCGGCCACGGCTTCAACGCCGTGCATGGACGGATGCCCGCGGTGGCCACGGGCGCAGTGATGGTCAATCCCTCGCTCCTCGCGATCGGCGTCTCCGGCGACGGCGACACCGCCTCGATCGGCGCCGGCCAGTTCGTGCACCTGCTGCGCCGCAACGTGCCGATGGTCTACATCGTCGAGAACAACGGCGTGTACGGCCTGACGAAGGGTCAGTTCTCCGCAACCGCCGACGCCGGCTCCCGGCTCAAGACCGGGGCCGTCAACGACCTGCCCGCGATCGACCTCTGCGCGATGGCGATCGAGCTCGGCTGCGCCTACGTCGCGCGATCCTTCTCGGGCGATATGAAGCAGCTCCTCGGCTTGCTCAAGGGCGCAATGGCGCACCGCGGGACCGCGCTGCTCGACGTCGTTTCCCCCTGCGTCACGTTCAACAACCACGACAGCTCGACCAAGTCCTACAAGTGGGCCAAGGAGCACGAGATCCCGATCCACGAGATCGGCTTCATTCCTTACTACGAAGACATCTCGGTCGACTACGACCCGGGCACCACGCAGGACGTTGCGTTGCACGATGGATCGCACATCCGCCTGCGCAAGCTCCGCGCGGACTACGACGCGACGGACAAGGGCAAGGCGCTCGCACTCTGCATGGAGGCCCAGCAGAAGACCGAGTTCCTGACCGGGCTCATCTACGTCGAGCCGGCCAAGAAGGACTTCCTGGAACTGTCCGGCGTCGGCGACCAACCGATCGTCGAGCTGCCCGAGTCACGGCTGCGCCCGCCGAAGAAGGCGCTCGACGAGATCATGGAGACGCTCAAATAATCGTAGGGGCGGGGCTTTTGCCCCTCCCGTCCCCGACGACCCAAGGGCCCTCCCTACGACCCCCTGGCGCGCGAGGTTGAGGTAGACGAACCCATCCAGATCCACCGGCGATCTGGCGGCCACCGCCCGGAAGACACAGGCAAACGCCTCTCGTGCCGCGCGCTCCTCGCGGGGAAGCCGGGGGCCGAGCGTCAGTGTCCAACGCCCTTCGGGCAGCGTGAGGAAGGCCGGGCGGCACGGCACCCCCGCCGCGTGTGCAAGACGAAAGGGCCGCGAATCGAGGCGAACCGTTCCGCGCAGGAGCTGGGCCTCTCGGAAATCGCCCTCGGGCAGGTCCGCGGCAACGATCAAGCTACCCGCCACGAGTGCGGTGCGGAGCCTGTGGGCGTGCGCCG
>JANMPW010000533.1:0-7478 GCA_031370065.1 Acidobacteriota bacterium | reverse complement strand
GAGGTGCGCGAAGCCCGTGCGGTCCTTCGGTTCGATCCGGAAGCCGATGTTGTAGTAGACCGCGACCACGGCGGTCGGGGCCGTCGTGTCGCGCGAGAACACGACTTTGAGCCCGTTCGCAAGCTTCGTGTACTCGACGGGCACCGTGAAGGGGGCGGGGGCCGGAGCGGCGCTCGAGGCTGCCGCGAGAAACAACGCCCCGAGAGCCGCCAGGCCCCCCGGTCGCAGGGCAAACTTCATGTGATCCTCCTCTGTGACAAACGGCAGAATCTACGGGATTCGCGGGGTAAGGTTTCGATTTCTCTGCTTCGGGAGACGTCTGGTCCCTCAAATCTGAAAAATGAAGCCGGAAACCGCATTTGTACCCGCCTGGTGGCTGCCGGGCCCGCATCTCCAGACTGTCTGGGGACGGCTCGCCCGCGGCCGTCGTCTCGTGGCTTTCCGCCGCGAAGTGCTCGAAACCCCGGATGGTGACGACCTCGTGCTCGACCACCTCGACCTCGAGCGCCCTTCCGGGACGCCGAGGGTACTCCTACTCCACGGCCTGGAAGGCAGCTCCTACTCCGTGTACATCCAGGGGTTCCTGACGCAGGCGGCCGGGCGCGGCTGGCACGGCACGGCAATGAATTTCCGTTCCTGCGCGCGCGATCCCGCGGAACTCTCCCGGATGCTGCCGAACCGCCGCCCGCGTCTGTATCACTCGGGCGAGACGAGCGATCTCGACTTTGTCGTCCGGACCCTGTCCGCGCGCAAGCCGGAGACGCCGCTCTGCGCGATCGGGGTATCACTCGGCGGCAACGTGCTGCTGAAGTGGCTCGGAGAGAACCCCGGGCAGGAGGCAGTTGCGGCCGCGGCGGCGGTTTCGACGCCCTACGACCTCGGCGCCAGCGGCCGCTTCCTCGAGACGTTTCTCGGGCGCCTCTACGTCGGCAACTTTCTCGCGACGCTCAAGAGGAAGGCGGTCGAAACTGCCCGGCGCTTTCCCGAGGCCGCGGCGAAGATGGACCTCGAGCGGGCGCTGCAGGCCCGATCCTTCTGGGAATTCGACGACGCGGCCAACGCGCCGCTCCACGGGTTCACGGGAGCGGAGGACTACTACCGCCGCGCGAGCTCGCTCGGCTTCGTGTCCCGGGTCGCGACGCCGACGCTCTGTCTCTCGGCCGAGGACGATCCCTTCCTGCCGCGCGAGGCCCTCGCGCGCGCCCGCGGCGCGGCATCCGCGGCGATCGATTTCCGCGTCACACGGTACGGCGGTCACATCGGGTTCGTGGCCGGCGCGCGGCCCTGGCAACCCCGCTCCTGGGCGGAAGAGTTCGTCCTCGAGTGGCTCTCGGGCGCGTTGCCATAGGGCCGGGGTCTAGGCGCGCCCGGCCGCTTCCTTGCGCTTGGCCGCCGCGCGCTTGCGCACGGCCGCGGGTGTGAAGTGTTCGGCGGTCACGTCGGTATGGATGACCGCTCCGCGGCGCACGGTGACGCCGTCCGGGATCTCCGCGTTTTTGCCGATCGTCGTGATGCCGTGGCCTTCGGCCGCCTTCTCGCCCTTCGCTGACTTGCCGATGCGCGCCTTGCGCCCGATCTTTACGGCCTTGTCCACGATCGCGCGCTCGATGCGGGCGCCGGCATCGACCCAGGTGTCCGTCAGGATCACGGACTCGCGGATGACGGCGTCCGGCCCGACGTAGACGCCCGGCGAGAGGATGCTCTTTTCGACGCGCGCGCCGGCCGAAACGATGCAGCCGTCGGTGATCAGGCTGTCCTTGACGGTAGCGCCCTTCTTGATGAGCACGGGCGGCCGCTCCTCGGAGCGCGTGTGGATGATCCAGGCCCGGTCGTTCAGGTCCACGGGCGGTGGCGTCTTCAACAAGTCCATCTGCGTCTGCCAGTACGCCTCAACGGTCCCGACGTCGACCCAGTACCCCTGGAACGGGTACGCGAAGACGCGCTTGCCGCCGGTGACCATGCGGGGGATCACGTCCTTGCCGAAGTCGTGCGAGGAATCGCGCCGCCGGGAGTCCTCCTCCAGCACCTGCGAGAGCATCTGCCGGCCGAAGACGTAGATCCCCATCGAGGCGAGGGTCCCGGGCGGATCGGCGGGTTTCTCGACGAACTGCGTGACCCGCTGCTCGGCGTCGGTCGCGAGAATGCCCATGCGGGTCGCCTCTTCCCGCGACACGTTCAGCGTGGCGATCGTGACGTCGGCCTGCTTCTCGATGTGGAAGGCGATCAGCCACCCGTAGTTCATCTTGTAAATGTGATCGCCCGAAAGCACGAGCACCAGGTCCGGCATGCCACGCTCGACGAAGGAAAGGTTCTGCGCGATCGCGTCCGCCGTGCCCCGGTACCAGTCGGTAGCGGCTCGCCCCCGGAAGGGCTGGTAGATCTGGACGCCCCCGGTGAAGGTGCGGTCGAGGTCCCACGGACGGCCCGACGCGATGTGCTCGTTCAGGGAGTGCGGGCGGTACTGCGTCAGGATCATCACGTCCGAGATCCCGGAGTTCACGCAGTTGGAGAGAGTGAAGTCGATGATGCGGTACTTCCCCGCGAAGGGAACGGCGGGCTTCGCGCGTTTCTCGGTCAGGACCCCGAGCCGCGAGCCCTCGCCGCCCGCCAGGATGACCGCACGTGCTCTCATGAGCGGCGCCCTATCCGGCAGAACGCGCCGCCACGGCCTTTTCGTACAGCGCGACGTACTCCCGGCCCGACCTCGACCAGGAGAAGTCGCGTCCCATGCCGTTCTTCTGAAGCTCGGCCCATTTCGCCGGTTGAGCGTATACCTTGAGGGCCCGGTCGAGGGCGTCCCAGAGGGCCCATGGGTTGAACGCGTCGAACATGAGCCCCGTTGCGCCCGGCTCCCCGGCGTCGGTCACGGTGTCGGCCAGGCCGCCCGTGCGCCGCGCCACGGGCACGCAGCCGTAGCGCATCGCAATCATCTGGGCAAGGCCGCAGGGCTCGTACCGGGAGGGGATGAGCAGCGCGTCGGCGCCGGCGTAGATGCGCCGCGCGTAGCGAGCGTCGAAGCGCAGGCGCACGCTCGCGCGCTGCGGGTAGCGCAGCTCGAACTGCGCGTAGTCCTGCTCGAGCGCCGGGTCCCCGGTGCCGAGCAGCACGAACTGGCCGCCGCGGTCGAGCCAGCGCTTGATGGCAGGCGCGGCGATGTCGAAGCCCTTCTCCTTGACGAGGCGAGAGACGACGGCGAGCAACGGCATCCGCGGATCGATGTCGAGGCCGGACTCCCGCTGCAACTCGGTCTTGTTCCGCGCGCGCCGCGGGAGCGTCGCCGCGTCGAACGTTGCGGCGAGGTCCGGGTCGGTCGCCGGGTTCCAGGAATCGACGTCGATGCCGTTCAGGATCCCGGCCAGGCGATCCTGGCGCGCGCGGAGCACGCCGTCGAGGCCGTGCCCGCCCTCCGGCGTCAGGATCTCGCGGGCGTAGGTCGGGCTGACGGTCGAGAGACGATCGCCCGCGAGGATGCCGAGGGCCATGAGCGAGTCGCGGTAGTCCTCGGGCAACGCGAAGAGCGCACCGCTCTTGCGCAGCTTGTAGTCGCCGAGGGCGCGGCCAGCGCCCCGGGCGGAATAGGGGAGATTGTGGATGGTGAACACCGAAGCGACGTCGGCAAACCACGGGTTTTCGCGCCCCTCCGTGCCGAGCCACCACACCGCGGCGCCCGTGTGCGAGTCGTGCGCGTGGACGACGTCGGGCTTCCAGTCGAGCGCCTCCGCGGCGAAGAGCGCGGCGAGCGAGAAGAAGACGAACTTCGGGCCGTCCTCCTCGATCGAGCGCCCGTAGATCCAGCGCTCCTTGGGGATCGGAGAGCCGGTGACGAGCAGGAACGGCACGCCGTCGACCGGGGCCTCCCAGATCTGGGCCTCGGGCGCGCCCCAGGTCGTGTAGACCGGAAACTTCGAGCGTTGCACGGGGTTGTAGCGATTCCAGTCGATCGCCCCGTAACCCGGGATCGCGACGCGGACCTCGTGCCCCAGTGCCTGCAGCGCTTTAGGGAGCGATCCGACGACATCGGCGAGTCCGCCCACCTTGGCGAGCGGGGCCGCTTCGGCGGCGAGCATGAGGATACGCACGAGTCATTATTTCCCAGATGGGCCCAGGCCGGGCCCCGCGGGGGCGGCGTGCTATGCTTTTAGCGTTCTCGTTCGCTCGCCCTTTTTCCAGGCCCGTCCTGCCGAAAGTCCGAACGGCCAAGCGAGAAAGCGTGAGGGTCCCTCGGCGGGCCGCACGTTGGGACATCGCCGAGACGTCGGACTCTTTTCGAGTCGAAAGGGCATCTTCATGAAGCTGTACGTGGGCAATCTTTCCTATAGCACGGGCGAAAGCGATCTGCGCGAGATGTTTGCGGCCTACGGTACCGTGGACTCGGTCGCTGTGATCACCGACCGCGATAGCGGCCGTTCGAAAGGGTTCGGCTTCGTCGAGTTCGGCAACGACGCCGAGGGGCAGGCGGCCATCACCGGCTTGAACGGCAAAGAGGTCGGCGGCCGGGCGTTGACCGTGTCGCAGGCGCGGCCGAAGACCGAGGGCGGCGGCGGCGGCGGGGGCCGCGGCGGCTACGGTGGCGGCGGTGGTGGGCGGGGCAACCGGTATTGAGGCGTCGGTCGCGGCCGCAACGCGGCCGGGGAGTCCCTACATGAGCCTGGACTGGAAGATCCGGATCTCACCCGCGGAGAAGAAGCCCTATGAGTTCAAGGCGACGCTCCTTCTGCGGAGCGCCGCCGACGCGAGCGCCCTCAACGTGAACTATCTCTACGGCGACGGCGATCTTGCGGTGTTTCTGGAGGACCTCGGTGCGGCCGCCCCGGAGATCTGGGTGCTGCTCGAGGAGCTGCATGGCCGCAAGACCGCGGAGATCCTCGTCGACGTGAAGGAAGAAGCAATGGAAGTGCTCGCGCGCCACGCGCCGGAGGCCCAGGCTTGAACGGGAAAAAAGTGGAAACGCGAAAGAAGGACTGGGTCCGGATCGCCTTCTTCATGCTCTCGCCGGTGATCGGGATCGCCGGGACGGCGGTGTATTCGTGGAAATTCGGCGTCCGGTGGTGGGAGCCGGCGCTGTTCCTCGTTCTCTATGCCTGCGTCGGGCTCTCGGTCACGGCCGGCTACCACCGGCTCTTCGCGCACAAGAGCTACGAGTGCCATCCGCTCGTCCAGGCGTTCTACCTCTTCTTCGGCGCCATGGCGCTGCAGAACTCGATCCTCGCCTGGGGCTCCGACCACCGGATCCACCATCGCTACGTCGATCACGACTGGGATCCCTACAACATCCAGCGGGGCGGACTGTGGGCGCACATCCTCTGGATCTTTTACAAGGGCCCGGCGGACCGCACGTACGACGACGTCCCGGACCTCCAGAAGAACCGGCTCGTTCGGTTTCAGCACCGCCACGCGGCCTGGTTCGGCATCCTGGGCGGCCTCGGGATCCCAACCGTGATCGGTTGGACCATGGGCAGCGCCCTCGGCGGCCTGTTGTGGGGCGGCTTCCTGCGCGTGGTCGTCATCCACCACACGACGTTCTTCGTCAACTCGATCGCCCATCTCTACGGCACACGCCCGTACACCGAGACGAACTCGGCGCGGGACAATCCGTGGGTGGCGCTCTTGACCAATGGCGAGGGGTACCACAACTTCCACCACCGCTTCCCCGCGGACTTCCGCAACGGCATCCGCTGGTACCAGTGGGATCCGAGCAAATGGTGGATCCGCGGCCTGCGCGTGGTCGGGCTCGCCCGCGGACTGCGCAAGACGCCGCAGCTCGTGATCGAGCGTTCGCGCCTGCAGACCGCGGTGGGCCGGGCCGAAGCGCAACTGGCCGCGGCGCCGAGCCCGCTGCACGACGCGATCCGCCAGAGGCTCGACGCGGCGCACCACTCGCTCGAGCGGGCGGCCGCGCTCTGGAGCGAGCTCCAGGAGAAGAGCCGCAGGGACTGGAAGGAATTCCGCGAGCACCTCGCCGATGCGCGGCGCCAGCGGCGCGAGGCGGTCCGGATGCTCGGGGCCGCGCCCGAAGGGGCGTAACGGGCGGGGACTGGCCGTAGGCAACGCCGGCCAGAGGCCGGCGATAAGCTCCCCGCCCCTACTACGCCTGCGGCGAGTAGGTCGGGAGCGTCGGGGTTGGGCCCTGCCGCCAGGCGTTCATCGCGGGCTCGCTCACGAGCAGGTCCTTCAACGTGATCTCGCCGAGCACCTGGTCTACTGCCTGCTGGACCATCCGCCAGACCGAGCGGATGGAGCAATCGGGCATGTGCGTGCAGGAGATCTCGATGCCGGCGTGGCCGTCGCAGAAGGCCGGCTCGTACAGGCGCCCGCCGAGCACGGCGAGGACCTGGCCGACGGCGATGTCGCCGGCCGGACGCGACAGCGCGTAGCCGCCCGACTGGCCTCGCGTGGATTTTACGAACCCCCCGCGGCGCAGGACTCGCATCATCTTGGCGACGTTCGGCTCGGAGATCCCCTCCCCGCGCGCGAGCTCGGGAATCGTCAGGCTCTCGCCTTCCGCCGCGCGCCCCACTCGCAGCAGGCAGCGCAGCCCGTAGTCTTCCTGTGACGATAGCTTCATCGTCCCGCCTCTGTGTCTGCCATCTGCCCTCTGCCGTCCGCCGCCCGGCCCATCACATCATCCCGAGCTGGAGCTTCGCTGCCTCCGACATCATCTGCAGGCTCCACGGCGGATCGAAGACGACCTGGACATCGGCGTCCTTGATGTCCGGAATCGAAAGGAGCTTGCCCTTGATGTCCTCGCGCAGCACGTCGCCCATGCCACAGCCGGGCGCCGTCAGCGTAAACTTGACGTCGATCCGATTGCCTCCGTCCGCCAGCGGCGCGAGCGTGCAGCCGTAGACGAGGCCGAGGTCCACGATGTTGACCGGGATCTCGGGGTCGAAGCACGTGCGCAGCTGGTCCCAGGCGAGGTCCTCGGTCGACTTGCCTTCCTGAGCGGCGGCGTCGACCGCGGCGACCTGCTCGCCGATCGCGTCCGCGTCCTTGCCGTCGATGCGCGCGAGAAAGCCCACCGGCGTCATGACGGTGAAGCTGCCGCCGAGCGTCTGCGTGATGATGACCGCATCGCCCGCGCGCAGCGTGATCGGGGTCCCGCTCGGGATTTCCCGCGCTTCCACGTCGCGCGCGACCGTCGCCTCTTTTCGCATCTGCATGATCAGGCTCCTCCCGATTCCGCCGCCGGGCCTTCCGATTCCGTCGAGACGGGCGCGCCCGCGCCGTCGAGCGCGGCTTTCAGAGTGTGCCAGGGCAGCGTGGCGCACTTCACGCGCACGGGGTACTCGCGCACGCCGGAAAAGACGGCGAGCTTGGCGAGCTCGGGTCCCGCCAGGCTGTCGGGCTTTCCCGTGATGAGGTCGTGGAACCGCTCGAAGAGCGCGTCGGCCTCCGCGCGGGTCTTTCCCTTCACGCTCTCGGTCATCATCGAGGCGGAGGCCGTCGAGATGGCGCAGCCCGCGCCCTGGAAGCTGACG
>JANMPW010000525.1:0-10087 GCA_031370065.1 Acidobacteriota bacterium | reverse complement strand
TTCCTGCCGTCGTCGGAGAAGAAGGCGCCCCCGTCGTACCCGGGCGTATGGGTCAGGCGCTTCACGTTGGAGCCGTCGGCGCTCATCGTGTAGATCTCGAGGTCGCCGTCGCGCGCCGACGTGAAGACAATGGTGTTGCCGTCGGGCGAGATGGTGGCCTCGGCGTCGTACGCAGGGGAGGAGAAAAGGGCTTGGATGTTGGTGCCGTCGGGATTCGCGGAGTAAATGTCGTAGTCGTCGAGGGCCCAGACGTAGCCGTGCGACCGGTCCGGCCGGGGCGGACAGGCCGCTCCCGCGCGAAACGTCGAGGCGTAGAGCACGCGGTCGCCCGAAGGGAAAAAGTAAGAGCAGGTCGTCTTGCCCTCGCCATTCGAGATCCGGCGGCGGTCGGACCCGTCCGGCTTCATCGTGAAGATCTGGTCGCACGGGAGCTTCCCCTCGTCGGACTGGAAGATGAGGCGGGTGCCGTCGGCGGACCAGTACGCCTCCGCGTTCTGGCCGCCGAAGGTCAGCTGCCGGGTGTTGGCGAGGTGTTTCTCCTCGCCGGGCGCGAGCAGGCCCGCGGCCGGCGTCGCGACCGGCCCCGCGCTCTGCGCGGAGACGGACGCCACGACGGCGCCGAAGAAGCAGGCAAGGGTGATATTCCGCATAAGGCCGCGAATGTTAGCAGGCTCCCGGCGGTCTGTTTTGGTTGCATCCCCGCACAGCGGCCTTTATTCTCGGCCGTGGCTGCGATGGATCGTCCGACCGACCTGAAGAGAGTGCTCGCGGAGGAGATCCGCGCGGCGATCGCCGAGACGGCTCCGGCGCCAGGCGACCCGCGCGATGGGGCCGACGGAGCCACCGCGGCCGGACGCGCGTCGGTTTCGCGTGCGGCGGAAGTCCTTACGCCGTCGGTCCCGTCGGGGGTACCGCTCGAATCCGCGAAGCGGCTCGTGATCCGCGCGCTCCGGTTTCTCTGGCGCAACCAGTCCGCCTTCAACGCCCTTTCGCTGGAGGCTTCGAGCGGCCTGGCGGACGCGGTCGATCGCTTGCACCGGGCCGTGGAGGAGCTCTCGAGGCGGAAGGGAATCGAGGAGGCCCGGCTCTCGCTGCTCGAGTCGGGAGGGCGCGGGGGCGGCGTCGCGGGACCGGGCCCGGCGGTGACGACGACGCCGGCCGCGGCTGCGCTTCCCCCGGGTGTTTACGCGCTCTTCGAGGAGCGGTTTCGGGCAAGCCCCGCGGAGGTTGCCCACGGGCAGCAGTTCTATCTCGATCTGCTGCGCGATCTGCCAGGTCCGGTGCTCGACGTCGGGTGCGGGCGCGGCGAGTTCCTGCAGCTCCTCGCGTCGGAGGGCATTCCCGCCAGCGGCGTCGAATCGAACCCCGTGTCCGTGGAAGCCGCCCGGAGCCGGGGGCTTGCCGTGGAACAGGCGGACGCCCTCGCGCTGCTCGGCGGCTGGCCCGCCGGAAAGCTTGGCGCCGTCGTGGCATTCCAGGTGGTCGAGCACTGGGCGCCCGAAGTCATCTTCCGGTTCCTGCAGCTCTCGCGGCGTGCGCTCGCCCCGGGGGGAGTGCTCGTGGCCGAAACGATCAACGTGGATTCTCTCTCCGCGCTCAAGGCCTTCTACCTCGATCCCACCCATGTCCGGCCCGTTGTGCCCGATGCGCTGCGGTTTCTCGCCGAGGCGGCGGGTTTCACCGAGCCGCGGATCGAATACCGGTCGCCGGTGCCCGCGGCCAACCGCCTCGCCGGAGGCGACGACGACGCACGCAAGCTCAACGCCCTGCTCTTCGCGCCGCAGGACTACGCCTTGATCGCGCACGTGCCGGCCGCGCCTTGAGACCGCGCCGGGTCCTCGTCCTCGCCGTTCAGACGCCCTTCTCCGACGGGGGCGCGGAGCGTCACGTGCGGCGCCTGACGGAAGAACTGCGCAAGCGCGGCGTGGAGGCGGATCTCGTTTCCATGCCCCTAGCCGACCGCGAACGGTTCGACATCGTGCGCGGCGCGCTCGGCTGGCGCAGCCTCGACCTGTCCGAAGCGGGAGGCCAGCCGGTCGACGCCGTGATCGCGACGCGGTTTCCAACGTACGCGATCCGGCATCCGCGCAAGGTCGTGTGGCTCATCCACCAGTACCGGCAGGCTTATGACCAGTTCGGGACCGCCTACAGCGACCTCACGTCCTCGCCCGAAGACCGGCGCACGCGGGAGATCATCGCGCGCATCGACCAGGTCGGCCTCCTCGAGGCGCGCAAGGTCTTCGCCAACTCCCAGACCGTGGCGGCGAGGCTGCGCCGTTTCAACGGGATCGCGAGTGAGCCCCTCTACCATCCGCCGCCGCTCGAGGGCCGTTACCGCAACGGGCCTGCCGGGGAAACGGTACTGTGGGTGGGGCGGCTCGACGAATGGAAGCGTCCGGCCCTCCTGCTTCGGGCGCTGCCGCACGCGCCCGAGGCTCGCGCCGTCCTGGTCGGACGAGGCCCGGAAGAAGCGAAGCTGCGAAGCCTGGCGTCACAGCTCGGGGTGGAAGGGCGCGTGCGGTTTGCCGGCCAGGTGGACGACGAGACGTTGCTCTCTCTCTACGCCGAGGCCCGGATCGTCGCCGTCACCGCCGCCGGAGAGGACCTCGGCTATGTTCCGCTCGAGGCTTTTCTCTCGGGCAAGGCGGTCCTCACGACGGAGGATGCGGGCGGCCCGCTCGAGTTCGTGAAGGACGGGGAGACGGGCATCGTCACGGCGCCGCGCCCCGAGGCGCTCGGGGTCGCCCTGCGCCTGGCCTGGTCGAGGCCCGAGGCGCTCCGGGCGATGGGGGAGGCCGGACGCGCCCGCGCGGCACGGCTCGACTGGGACGGTCCCGTCCGCGCGCTGCTCGCGGCGGCGGGGCTATGAGCGAGGCTCCGGAAGATCCCCTGCGCAGGCTCGCGCGAGAGCGGGGCCGCATTCTCGGGGAGCTCGGCGTGCGCCCGGAGGATGCTTCCTGGGCTCGATCCGAGGCGAATGCGATCGCCAGCCTCACGACCCCGGCCCTGCGCCTGCACATGCCCGCGGTCCTCGCCCGCTTTCTGAGAAGGCTTACCCGGGCCGCGCGGTAGCTTTCTAGCGGGGTTTGGATCGCATCCGGTGTCGTCGGGGCGGCCGTTACCGCCGTGTTGCGCATGGCGTTCGCGACGGGTTGGCCGCCCGGGCGGGCCGAGTCCCGCCTCTACGAACCCAATCCGGGAGGTTACGGAGACTTGCGCGAACGCGGGGCACGGCGCCGCTCGGTCCAGAGCCGGACCCGATTGCGCCCCTCGTCCTTGGCGGCGTAGAGGGCCTTGTCGGCCCGGAACAGCAACTGGTGGCGCTCGGCCTCGTGGAGATCCGTCGTGTCGGCGACTCCGGCAGAGACCGTGACCTGGAAGGGCCTGCCCTCGCTTTCGAAGCGCTCGCGTTCGGTCGCGCGACGCACGCGGTCGGCGACCGCGAGGGCCGCGCGCGCGCCGGTTTCGGGAAAGAGCACGGCAAACTCCTCGCCCCCGTAGCGGGAGGCGAGATCGCTCGCACGCACGGCGTCCCGCAGGATTTCCCCGAACCGCCGGATTGCCATGTCGCCCGCTCCGTGCCCGAAGGTGTCGTTGATCTTCTTGAAGTGATCGAGGTCGAAGAGGGCGACCGAGACCGGAGCCTCGTAGCGGCGGTGGCGGGCCCATTCCTCCGCGAGGCGGGTCTCGAAATAGCGCCGCGCGAAGAGGCCGGACAGTTCGTCGGTCACCGCGATCTCCCAGTTACGCGATGCGTGCAGCGAGGCGGTCAGCGGTGCGAGCAGGGCGCGGATCTCGGCCTTACGCTGTTCGCCGATCGGCTCCGTCGAGCCGAGCGTGAGGTACGCCACGAGGATGTCCCCGGAGTAGAGGGGAAGATGGAGGCGCTGCGTGGGCTCGCTGCCCGGCAAGAGTTCCTTTGGCGCGAAGGAGCGGTCGGTCTCGGTGGCGGCAAAGCGCAGCAGGGCGCGCGAGTCGATGAGCTCGCGCACGTAAGGGTGCGCCGGGTCGAGCGTGGGCCGGCGCTGCTCGGGCGTGTCGCCGTGAAGGGTCCAGACCTCGTAGATCCGTTGGGACTGATCCACTCGATAGAGATCGAACGTCGAGATCGGCAAGATCTCGGTGGCGGCCCGGTAAGCGTGCTGCAGGATCTGCTGCGGATCCGGGGACTCGCCGAGAAAGTGACCCTCGCGCTCCCTGGACTGAAGCCGGGCCGCCAGGCTGCGGGCGCGTTGGCCCAGCTGCCACGCGCGAAGCCCCGCGGCGCACGCCGCGAGAAGGAGAAGGGCCTCCGCCCAGACAGGCAACACCGCAGACAAGTCTAGCGGGAGTCGGGTCTGCGGCGCGGACACAAAAAAAGAGGCCCCTTTCGGGGGCCTCTCCAGTGCGGACTGGGAGAACTACTTGGGCGTGACGGTCGAGGTCGCCGGAGCGGTCTCGGTGGTTGTCGTGGTGGTCGTCGTCGTCGACATCGTGCCGGTGGTCACCGCCGTGCCGGTCTCCTCGACCACGGCCGGGGCTTCCGCCGCGGGCACAGCCTCGGGAGCGGCAGCTTCCTTCTTCTGGCAACCCGTAGCGAGCGCCATGGCCGTCGCGGCCGCGAAACCCAGGGTCAGGAACTTCTTCATATCCCTCATCTCCTTCTTTCTAAGAAAGCGCTTTTCGTCCGAAAGCGCAAGCGAAGCACCGATGTCCAAAATCGACGCGGAATGATATCCGAAGCCTGCGCCCTGTCAAGCGGAAAGACACCCTCGACGCGGCCCTGACTCGCGGCTATTCTTGGGGCCGGCCTCCCTCCCCCTAAAGGAGAGCGCAAGGAGGCCAAACGGGGGTTACTCGGTGTTCGAGAGTCTCGGAGAGCGGATCCAGGGTGTCTTCAAGGAGCTCCGCGGAGAGGGGCACCTGACGGAGTACCACCTCGAGACCGCTCTGCGGGAGATTCGGCTCTCGCTGCTCGAGGCCGACGTGGCCTTGCCCGTCGTGCGGCAGTTCACGGCCCGGGTGAGGGAGCGGGCGGTCGGGGCGAAGGTTGCGCAGCAGCTGTCGCCCGCCCAGGAGGTCACCCGAATCGTCCGCGACGAGCTGAGGGGCCTGCTCGGCGGTGACCTCGCGGACGTCGCCCTCCACGGAAAACCCGCGGTCATCGCGCTCGTCGGGCTGCAGGGCTCGGGCAAGACGACCTCGGCGGCGAAGCTGGCGAGACTCCTGAAGACACGGGGGCGATACCCGCTCCTCGTCGCTGCAGATCTGGCCAGGCCGGCGGCGGTGCAACAGCTCGTGACACTCGGAAAACAGATCGGCGTCCCGGTCTTCGAGCCCGGCCCGGGGAAGGACCCGGCATCCGTCGCCCGCGACGGTGTGCGCGAGGCGAAGCAGACGGGGCGCGATACCGTCATCGTGGACACGGCCGGCCGGCTCCATATCGACGAGGCTCTGATGTCCGAGATCCGCGCGGTCGCCGCGGCCGTCGAGCCGCAGGAGATTCTGTTCGTCGCCGACGCGATGACGGGACAGGATGCTGTGAAGTCGGCGACAGGCTTCGCGGAGGCCCTCGCTTTGACGGGAATCATCCTGACGAAGACCGATGGCGACGCGCGCGGGGGAGCGGCCCTCTCGGTCGTAACGACCACCGGCAAGCCGATCAAGTTCATCGGCGTGGGAGAAAAGCCCGAAGACTTCGAGCCGTTCCACCCCGACCGGATGGCGTCTCGGATCCTCGGCCTCGGTGACGTGCTGACGCTCATCGAGAAGGTCGAGGCGACCGTCGACGCCGACGCGGCAGAGAAGCTCGCGGAGAAGACCGCGGCGGGCGAGTTCACGCTGGAAGACTTGCGCGAACAGCTCGCGTCGATGAAGAAGATGGGGCCGCTTGAGAGCTTGATCGATCTGCTCCCGAAGGGAGGCGCGTTCAAGGGGCTCCGGGCGTCCCAGAGCGTGGACGAGAAGGCGCTCACGCGGACGGCCGCGATCATCGATTCGATGACTGTCGAGGAGCGCCGGCACCCCCAGATCTTGAACGGGAGCCGCAGGAAGCGGGTCGCCGCTGGCTCGGGCACGTCGGCCGCCGAGATCAACCGGCTGATCAAGCAGTACCAGGAGATGCGTCGCATGATGCGGACGGCCAAGAAGGGCGCCCGGGGGTTGGACATGTCGAAACTGGCCTTTCCCGCCCCGAAAAGCCAGTAGCCGGCGGCAGGCGCCGGGAAGCGGGTTTTATGGCCCTCCTGCCTCCGGCTTTCTGCGCCCTGCCTCCTTTCATGTAGAATGCCCCGCTTTTGCTGAGAATGAAGGGATAACGAAATGGTCAAAATTCGCCTGCGCCGGATGGGCACCCGTAACCGTCCCTACTACCGCATCGTGGTCTCCGACTCGCGGCGGACAGCCCGGGCCGAGGTGCTCGAGGAGCTCGGTTCCTACGACCCGGTCACCAACCCGCCGACCCTGTCGTTTGACCGGGAGAGGGCGCGCCAGTGGATCGGCAAGGGGGCCCTCGCCTCGCCGACGGTCCAGTCGCTGCTCGATCGCCCCGAGCCGGCCCTGGCTCCGATCGCCTGAGGCGCCGTCCATGAAGCGCCTGATCGAGACGATCGTCCGACGCCTCTCGGACAACCCGGCGCAAGCGCGGGTCAGCGAGAGCTTCGAAGGCAAGACGGTCATTTACGACGTCGAGGTGCCGGAGGCGGATCGCGGCCGGCTGATCGGGCGCGAAGGACGCACCGTCCGCGCGCTACGCTCCTTCGTGGGCGCCGCCGCCACCGCGCGCGGCAAGCGCGTGCTCATCCGCGTCCGCGACTAGCGCGAGGGCCCGTCCTCCCGTCCCGGGAGCCCCCGGTAGCCGCGCGCAGATCTTGACTTCGCCAATGCTCGTCGTCGGCCGGATTCGAAAGCCCCACGGACTGACGGGAGAAGTGTCGGTCGACGTGTGGACGGATTTTCCCGAGCGATTCGCTTCGGGCACGTCGTTGCTCTGGCGCGGGGCCGCGTCCGAGAGGACGCTTTCGCTCAAGGGCGTGCGCGGGCATCGGGATCGGCTGCTCCTGAAGTTCGAGGGCGTGGATGACGTCGACGCTGCCCGGGCCCTGCAGGGCGGCGACATCTTCGTGCCGGCCGAGAATGCGCATCCAGCTCCGGAGGGCTTCTACTACGGGCACGAGATCCGCGGATTCTCCTGCGAGGACGCGGATGGCCGCGTGCTCGGGGTCGCCTCGGGGCTCGAGCGGACGCCGGCAGGGCCGATGCTCTCGGTGGATGTCGGGCCCGGCCGGGAAGCGCTCGTGCCGTTCGTGCATCCCATCGTGGTGGCCGTTGATCGCGAGGGCCGGCGCATCGTGCTCGATCCGCCGGAAGGGCTGCTCGAGCTATGACGGGCGGGGCGACTGCGGCGCCGGCCATGCACGTGGAGATCCTGACCATCTTCCCGGGCTACTTCGAATCCCCGCTGCGGGAAAGCTTGCTCGGAAAGGCGATCGCCGAGGGAATCCTGCGGGTCTCGGTCACGGACATACGCTCCTTCGCCGCGGACCGCCACCGCAAGGTGGACGATGAACCCTACGGCGGCGGGGCGGGGATGGTGATGCTGGCGCCGGTGATCGCCGCGGCGATCGAGGCTCGGCGGGACGCAGAGGGCCTTGCCCCGGCCTGGACCGTGCTGATGAGCCCGGACGGCGTCCGGCTCGATCATGGCCGGGCGGCCACGCTGGCCCTCCGGCCGCGCGTTCTGATCGTCTGCGGGCGGTACGAAGGCATCGATGAGCGGGTCCGCGACCTCGGCCTCTTCGACGAAGAGATCTCGCTCGGGGACTTCATCCTGCCGGGCGGAGAGGCTGCGGCCCTTTCCCTGACCGAGGCCGTCACGAGGCTCGTGCCGGGCGTGGTCGGCGCCTCCGAGTCGCTCGAAAACGAGTCGTTCTTCCGGGACCGGCTCGACTATCCCCACTACACGCGTCCACGGGAGTTCCGGGGAGCGGCCGTCCCCGACGTGCTGCTGTCGGGCGACCATCGCAAAATCCTCCGGTGGCGTAGGGCCCGCGCGCTCGAGCGCACCCGCAAGCGGCGTCCGGATCTGCTGACGCGGCGGCCGGTTGAGCCGGGGGAGGGAGAAGAGGGCTAGTTTCAGATTTCAGGGGGGAGCATAAGCGGCCTGAAACCTGAGACTTGAAACCCCACGCGGGCTTCGTGTAGGATCCAGCGTTTCCCGGGTATGCCGCGGGCCGTTGCCCGCCGTGTTTTTGAGAGGTTTGCGATGAGTGATGTCCTGCTCGACGTGGAAAAACTGTCGCTCAAGAGCGGCTTGCCGGCGTTCGCGCCGGGAGACTCGGTCAAGGTGCACGTGAAGGTCCGCGAAGGCGAGAAAGAGCGCATCCAGCTTTTCGCCGGGGTCGTGATATCCCGCCGGGGCGGCGGTTCGCGCGAGACGTTCACCGTGCGGAAGATCTCGGGCGGCGTGGGCGTCGAGCGCGTGTTTCCCCTCCACTCGCCGATCATCGACCGCATCGAAGTCGAGCGCCGGGGCGCCGTGCGCCGCGCAAAGCTCTACTACCTCCGCGACCGTAAGGGCAAGGCCGCGCGCATCGACGAGAAGTAGACCGACTGAGGCGCGCCGCCCCGTGAGGTCCGACCCGCTCGCCGCCCTGTTCGCCGAGCTCGGTCGTTTGCGCCAGCTGGCACGCCTCGAGTCGGAACTGCGCGGGCGGGGGTTCACACACATCGCCGGCGTGGACGAGGTGGGCCGCGGCTGCCTAGCGGGTCCCGTCGTCGCGGGCGCCGTGATCCTGCCCTCCGGGTGCGTGCTGCCGGGCCTCGATGACTCCAAGCGCCTCGATCCCGGTTCGCGCGCCCGGCTCGATCGCGAGATCCGCCTGCGGGCGGTTGCGATCGGCGTAGGCGTCGTGGAGGCTCGCCAGATCGATTCGGAGAACATTCTGCACGCGAGCCTCGAGGCCATGCGCCGCGCGGTCTGCGCGCTCGACCCGGCGCCCGACGTGCTCCTGGTGGATGCGGTGCGCGTCCCCGCGGTCCGGGTGCCACAGCTTCCGATCATCCACGGCGACGCGCTCTCGCTGTCGATCGCGGCGGCCTCCCTAGTCGCGAAGGTCCACCCCGATCGGCTGCTCGAGGCCCTCGGGCGGCGCCACCCCGTCTACGGATTCGAGTCTCACAAGGGCTACGGGACCGCCGAGCATTGGGAAGCTCTGCGTCTCTACGGACCGTGCCCGGAGCACCGGATGAGCTTCCGCGGGGTGACGCCCGAGCCGGGTTGCGGGGCTTTCGGCGACCGGCAGACGCACGGTCGAGGTCAGAGCGGTTAGAATCGTCCCTGAATGGCGGTCAACCGCGAACAGGTCCTTCAGTCCGCCGAGAAGCTTCTCTCCCGAGGCAAGCTCGATCAGGCGCTGAAGGAATACCTGCGCGTCCTCGAGGACAACCACAAGGACATCCCCACCCTGAACAAGGTCGGGGACCTTTACGTCCGGATGAACCGTCCCGGCGAGTCGATCCCGTACTTCGAACGGATCGCCGACTTCTACTCGAAGGATGGTTTCTTCCTCAAGGCGATCGCGATCTACAAGAAGATCAACAAGATCGACCCGGCGCGGCTCGAGGTGTACGACCGGCTCGCCGACCTGTACCACAAGCAGGGTCTCGTCCAGGACGCCCGCAGTCAGTATCAGGTTCTCGCCGACCACTACCAGAAGAACAACCGGCTCCCCGACGCGATCACGGTGTACAAGAAGATGGCGCAGATCGATCCCGCCGATTTGCGGATCCAGGTCCGGCTGGCGGACGTCTACCGGGCCGCGAACCAGAAGGACCAGGCCGTGATGCAGTACGGCCTGATCGGGTCGATGCTCTTGAAGCGAGGCGCCCACGACGAGGCGGCTCAGGTCTTCCAGAAGGCGCTCGAGCTCTCGCCCGACGACGTCGAGACGCAGCGCAACCTGGTGCGCTCGTTGCTGGCGCAGAAGAACGCGTCGGCCGCGATGGCCGTGCTCAAGGCGGCCCCCCGCACCGGCGAGAGCCTCGGCCTGATGGCGGAGGCGCAGCTCGAAATGGGCGACCGCGCCGAGGCCGTGCGGACCGCTGAGCA
>JANMPW010000510.1:0-2300 GCA_031370065.1 Acidobacteriota bacterium | reverse complement strand
GAAATGCGGGTGAGGTCGAGGAGGTCGTCGATGAGCCGGGCCTCCAGCTCGACGTTGCGTCGAATCATCGCGAGCGATTCGGCCATCCCGGGCCCAAGATCGGTGCGCCGTTCGAGCCGGTGAACCGACGCCACGATCGGGGTGAGCGGAGTCCGCAGCTCATGTGAAAGAGTTGCGAGGAACAGGTCCTTGGCCGCACTCGCTTCCTCGGCCCGATGCCGCGCCTCCTCGAGCTCCCCACTTTGCCGCCGGCGCTCGGTGACGTCGCGGATGAGGCGCGAAATTCCGATCACCGCGCCGTCGTGGTCGCGCATCGGCGAGAGAGTGACGACGACATCCATCCACCGCCCGTCCCTGGTCACCCGGCGTGCATCGAACTCGGCGACCCGCCGGCCGGCGAGCAGTTCCGCGGTCAGCGCAGCCGACGGGTCGGGGCTCTCCGGTGGGGCCAGGGAGGCCATTCGACCGCCGATCATCTCGGAAGCGGTGAAACCAAAGAGCGCCTCGGCACCCGGGTTCCAGTCCGTGATGACGTTGTCCACCGTCTCGCCGATAATGGCGTAGTCGGCGGAGGCCACGATGGCGGCCAACCTCTGGGTTGCTCGGTCTGAGAGCCGCTGCTCGGCAATGTCGCGAAACACCAGAACAACACCGGTGAGATTCCCGCGCGCATCGGGAATCGGTGCGGCGCTGTCGGCGATCGGGATTTCCGCCCCTTCCCGCGAGATGAGTATCGTGTGGTTCGCGAGGCCGACGACCAATCCGTCGCGGATCACCCTTCGCACGGGGCTCTCCACCGCTGCGCGGCTGCTCTCGTTGAGGATTCGAAAGACTTCTTCCACCGGTCGGCCGAGGGCGTCCGATGCGGGCCACCCGGTCAACCGTTCGGCGACCGGGTTCAGAAACGTGACGAGCTCGTCGCCGTCGGTCGCGAGGACGGCGTCGCCGATGCTCCGAAGCATCGTGTTGCAACGCTCCTCGCTGTCGCGGGCCTCGGCTTGCGCCAGCGCCCGGCCGAGGAGGTCCATGCGGACGACCGCGAGAAAACCCGCGACGAGGGCGAGAAAGGAAAGGCCTCCGATCAAGGATGCCATCGTGACGCGGCGTGCCGCGGCGGCGGCGCGTTCCGATCGCTGCGCCAGGAGCACACTCTCTTCGGCGCGCATGGACTCGACGGAGCGGCGGATCCGGTCCATGAGCTGTTTACCGAAACCCGCCTCAACCGTGCGAAGTGCGGCCGACGCGTCGCCAGCCGAAAACAGCCGGACTGTTTCCGCCAGTTCATCCAATCTCGCTCTGACGAGATCCTCGAGATCTCTCAGCCGCCTCTGTTGGGAGGGATTGTCCTTGGTCAGAGTGTGAAGGCGGGTGAGATGCGCGCGAAGGGTGGCCACGGCGCTTTCATACGGCTCGAGATAGGAGGGGATCTTCGTCAGGAGGTAGCCCCTCTGCCCGGTTTCCGCCTCGTTGAGCGTACGGAGAGTGGCTTCGAGCTCGCCGACGACTGCCCAGGTGTGCTCGACCAATTTCGCCGCCTCCGCCAGGCTCCCGGTGTTCGTATATAGAACCCAGCCGAAAACGAACACTGCCAGGACTACGAGGGTCGCCCCCACGAAGGTCCGCTTCGAACTGGGGTGGAGTGACGCGGATAGTAGGGCCAAGGTGGCAGAAGTCTGCATCAACGGCCGCGCTGCGGCAACCGCCCGGCGCGACCCTAAGCGTCGCCGGGGAGGGGGCGCGACGTCACTCCCTGACACCGTTCTGCTAGGGGTGATCCGCTCCAGGAAACGGTAAAAACTGGGCTCGTGCTGCGTCCCCTCCCACGCTCGACGACTCAGGTCTGATTCTCGCAACCCGCGTGCCAGCGCGGCAGAGTTACAAAGCTGAAAGCTATTCCATCAGCGCGAGTTAGTGCGGATCGGCACGGTTCTTGAAGATACACAGGGCAGCGACCCAATTCAGGGTCGTCTTTGGAGGTTGAAATCATGAAGAGACTCGCAAGCGCAGCAATCGCCCTTTTGTGCACGGTGGGGGTGAACGCGGCCGCTCAAGTCCCGGAGAAGGCTCACACCGAGACGACGACGAAGCAGACGGGCCCCGGGCCCACCGTCAAGACGAAGGCCGAGACGGTCACGGGTACGGTCAAGGAATACGAGGCGGGAAAGAAGATCAAGATCGAGGGGCCTGGCGATAAGAACTTTTCGTTCGATCTCGATCCGAGCGCTCAGGTGGAGGGCACGATCGTCGTTGGTCAGATGGCCAAGGTGACGTACCACAAGATGAACGACGGAACCGAGCAC
>JANMPW010000508.1:0-7095 GCA_031370065.1 Acidobacteriota bacterium | reverse complement strand
TCCGTCAGCTCGGAGAGCTCGGCATCGACGAGGCGGGCGTCTTCCGCGACCTCGAAGAGGAAGGCGTCAGAAAGTTTACCGATTCCTACGATGCGGTCCTGCAGAGCATCCAGGAGAGACTCAAAGCGCTGACGCCGGCCTCGAAGGCTCCTGCCGCGCGGCTGCGCGGGACCGGTACGGGATCTGCAACCAGAAAGACATGAGCCGGATACTTTTCGCGGTCCCTCCTCGACAACTTCGAGTGGTCGGAAGGTTTTTCGAAGCGCTTCGGCTTGATCCGGGTCGACGACAGCACCCAGAAGCGCACGTCGAAAGCGAGCGCCCGCTTCTACTCCCGCGTCATCGCCTCTGCCGGCGGGGCGCTCGACGAATAGGGCGGCGACGGGCGAGCCAGCCGCCACGGAACCCAGCGCGCCGGAGACCGGCGACGATGTAGGGAGACTCGCGGAGCAGCTTCCAGACCAGCCCGGTGCGGTAATTCTCGATCATGGCGACCATCGTGCCCTGGTTGAGCCCGAAGTTGCGCGGCGAGATCCAGCCGCACGGCTTTCCCGACTCACTCGGGAAGGTGGGATTGAAGGTCGCCTCGAAGCCGTAAGGGCTCGACTCGCCCACGCCGATCTCATCGATGTGGCAGACGGTGGGGAGCACGATGTCCGGTGCGAACGGAAGGGAGGCCACGACCGCCCAGGGAGCGAGCGTCCCATCGTCCGGTCCGTCGGGAATCCCGCGAGCGACATAATCGAAGAAGCGCCGCCGGACACCGCCGATCGTGAGCATCGCCGGCCCCGGCCCCTCGCTCGCGGTCATGCCCCAGCAGAACTCTCCGTAGCCGGCGAAGTCGTTTGGGTTGCGCATTGCGTAGCGCTGCTGCGCGTACGTCGCGCGTCGGCTGTTCTCGAAGTAATCGAGGCCCTTTCGGCGGGCGAAGGCGTCGCGAATGCCCCGGGTGTCGATCCAAACGGAAGGGAGCTGGTGGATGAAGAGAGGCCCGGCGTAGAGAAACTCGAGACCGTAGAGCTTCCTCCACCGGAACGTGCGTGTCCACGCCGCATAACTCCGAGCGGGCAGAGGATGGGTCGGAGATCCAAGCCCCAGGACGTAGAGCAGCATCGCTTCGTCGTAGCCCTGCCACCGGTAGGGCAGGAAGCCCTTCTCCGCGGTCCAACCATGCGTTACCGTGGCGCCGCGATTGGAGGCCCAAAGCCAGTCGGTCCTCCGGTAGAGAGCGTCGGCGAGCCTGCGGATCTCCATCTCGAGGGCCTGCTTGCGGTCGAAATACCCGGCAGCCGTCAAAGCCCCGGCGACCAGGTACGTTGAGTCGATCGTCGAGAGCTCGCAATCCCAGGCTCTGCGCCCCGAGTTCATGTGAAGGAAGTGGTAGAAGAAACCCTTGTGGCCGGTCGCGTCTGCTTCGGGGCCCTGGGGGCTGTTCCAGAAGAAGCGGAGCGTGGCGAGGGTGCGCGCCGCGGCTTCCTCCCGCTCCATGTACCCGCGTTCGGAGGCGATCGGATAGATGGTCAGCGCAAGGCCGACCGCGGCGATCGAGGCGGGCGAGCCGACATGCGTGCTGTCGCGAACGAGGCCGGAGGCGCAGTCCGTTTCGTGAAGGAAATATCCGAAGGCGTTGCGCTCGAGTCGTTCGAGCTCCGCCTCACCAAACGGCGGGGGAGGCTGCGATGGCGACGGCGGCGACGACGGCGGCGCCCTGCGACGGGGCCTCATGGGAGGGAGGAGACGGCGCTCTGCACCGCCTCGGCGAGCGTGGGGTGTATGTGGACGGCGTCGCGCAGGACGGTGTAGGGAAGATCCGCGTTCATGAGCGTCCCGTACAGGTGCACCAGCTCAGCCCCCTCAAAGGACAGAACCGAGGCTCCGAGGATCTTTTTGCTCCCGGACTCCACGATGACCTTGATGAAGCCTTCGGTCTCGGAGAGCTCCCTCGCTTTTCCGTTGTTTCGCATCTCGAAGCGGCCGATACGAACGTCCGCGCCGGCCTCCCGCGCTTCTTTCTCGGTCTTGCCCACGCGTCCGAGCTCCGGGTCTGTATAGACGGCATACGGCACGACCCGCCGCGTCGTCCTCGAGCCGTCCCCCGCCATCTGTGACTCGAGGATCCGGAAGTCGTCCCAGGCGGTGTGAGTGAACATCGGGCCGCCGCGGATGTCTCCGGCCGCCCAGATGCCCGGGACATTGGTCGCCAGCTTCTCGTTAGTGGCGACCACGCCGTCGGCTCCGACCCGGACGCCAACGGTCTCCAGCCCCAGATCGTCCGTGTTCGGTTTCCTCCCGGCGGCGACGAAGAGATGAGAGCCCCGGAGCTGGCTGGAATCGCGTCCGCTTCGCAGCGACAGGGTGACCCCCTTGCCGCGCCAGGAAGCGCGCGTCACCCGCGAGTTGAGGCGAAACGCGATCCCCTCCGACTCGAGAAGTCGCTGAAGAGGAAAGACGACATCCGCGTCCTCGCGCTTCAAAATCTGATCCGCGCCATCGGTCACGGTGACGCGGCTTCCCATCCGGCGGTAGAACTGGCTCATCTCGAGGGCGATGTATCCGCCGCCGACGAAAAGGATGTGCTCCGGAAGTTCGGCAGCGTCAAGCCAATTGCCTGCATGGAGGAACTGTCCCTTGCGAAGCCCTTCGATGGGAGGGAGCAGGCTGCGTGTCCCCGTGTCGAGCACGACCTGCCCGGCGCCGAAGGTCTTCTCTCCGACGATCACGCGGAAGCGCCCCGCTTCCCGGCCAGCCAGACGCGCGTGTCCCCGGACGAGGAGCGGATTGTCCGTTGTCTCGAGGCCTCGCCGCAAGCTCGCGCGGGATTGCATGAGGATGCTGCGCGCGCGGTCGAGGACGGCGGGGAAATCCACTTCGACGCCGGACACGCGGATCCCGAACTGGGCTGCGCGGCGCGCCTGAAACGCCGTGCGGGCGGAGGCGATGGCGGCCTTGGTCGGCGTGCATCCGAAGTTGACGCAGGAACCCCCGAGGTCCTTGCGTTCGGCAAGCGCGGTCCTCTTCCCGGCCTTCGCCAGCGCGTGGGCCAGTGGGATTCCTGCCTGACCTGCCCCGATGATCAAGACGTCGTAGGTGTCTTCGGTCCTCATTCGGACTCTCCGACCCGGCCGACGTCGCCCCATACCGCCATGCCGGAGATGGTACGGCCTTTCGGACCGAGATTTCAGGTCCCGAGTCTCGGGTCGGGTCGAAAGACGCTCCGCGCCCAACTGGTAGAGAGACTTGTCGGGTTCGCCGACGAGCATGGAGATCGAAAAAGAAAACGGCGCACCGAGAACCGATGCGCCGTGCGCGTTGAGTTGCCGGTCCAGCGCCGGACGAGCGAACTACGACTTCGGGGTCGGTTTGGCTACGGGAGCGGTCTCGGTCGTCGTCTTGGTGCTCTTCTTGTGCTTCCTGGTGGACTTCTTCACGCCGCCCTTGGTCGATGAGGTCGCGCTCTTCGTCTCCGTCGACTCCGTCTTCTGGGTCTCCATCTTCGGAGCCTGCGTCGGCTTCGGAGCCGGAGCCGCGGACTGCTGAGCAAAGGCCGCAAGGGGAAGGGCTAGAGCCAACGCTGTGATCAGGGACTTCTTCATATCTCTCTCCTTTTCGCCGCAATGCCTCATGCATCGCGTCTACAGTTGCAAAGGCTACGCGCCCGTGCATGAACGCAACGTGAACGCGCTCACACTCGCAACTTGATGACCCGGTGAGTCTTCTCCTCTTCGGAACGTCACCCGGGTGCGATCTTGCTGCGGTCGTCGATGACGAGGCACCGACGGAGCGGAGCCTGGGTGACGTTTCCAGCTGCCATCCGATAGGGCGGCGCTGTCGCAACACCGAGTTGATCGGTGCCACGTTTGGAATTGAGCGCAATCAACGATTGGACGACGCCCCTGTCGGTCGGACATGCTGGCAGGGATCGTGCAGCAGGAGAACCTTGTGAGGCGAGAGACGTGATGACGGTGAATGTCTATGTGTCGTCGGGGTTTCGCTGTTCGCCCAGGCTGGGCTTTCTCGCTCCGAACACGCCGGTTTCGCTCCTGCCGCGTGCGGAGACTTGGAGGTATGTCCGGTCTGCCGATGCCTTCGAGCTCGGCCTTTCCGAGACGGACGTCAAACAGCTCCAGCGCTCGGGCTTCTGGGCGCGCGACCTGGAGAATGGTCACTCGAATCGTTGAGGTATCGTGCCGTCGCACGGTGTCGAGTGAAGGCTCGTCGCAACCATGGGAGATTTCTGAATGGCAACCTACACCCTTCCCGAGCTTCGATACGACTACAGCGCTCTCGAGCCCCACATCTCCGGCAAGATCATGGAGCTCCACCACGACAAGCACCACGCCGGCTACGTGAAGGGCGCAAACACCGCTCTCGAGCGCCTCGCCGAGGCGCGCGACAAGGGCCACTTCGATGACATCGCCTCTCTCGAGAGGGCCCTCGCGTTCAACCTGTCGGGCCACGTGCTCCACTCCGTGTTCTGGAAGAACATGGCGCCGAAGGCGGGCGGCCGGCCGCAGGGCGAGCTGGCAGCCGCAGTCAAACAGGAGTTCGGGAGCTTCGAGAAGCTCCAGAAGCAGATCAACGCCGTCGCGGCGAGCATCATGGGCTCGGGCTGGGCAGCGCTGGTGTGGGAGCCGCTCGGCAAGAAGCTCCTCGTCACGCAGATCTACGACCACCAGTCGAACCTGGCGCAGGCCGGCACTCCCTTGCTCGTGCTCGACGCGTGGGAGCACGCCTTCTACCTCCAGTATCAGAACCGCAAGACCGAGTTCTTCGACGCGGTGTGGAACGTGTGGAGCTGGGCAGACGTGGCCGAGCGCTTCGAGGCGGCGCGCCGGGTCAATGTGGAGCTCGCCGGCGCGGGGACCGGGGTCGACTAGCGCGAGCCGCCGTTCCCGTCGTCACCGATGCCCTTCGACTTTCTGTCTGCCCTGACGCGCATCGAGGACAACCTGAAGAAGAAGCTCTCGCAGCGGGCTCGACACCCGCTGCGATTGCTTTTGTTGCTGGTCCTCGCTCCGCTCCTGTCCATGATCGTTTACGCCGCGGCGGCCCGCTGGCTTCTCTCGGGTCCCAGGCTCCGCGCGCTGATCAATACGGAGCCCGAGTCACTGACTTTCGACTACGACCAGGCGACATCTCTCTGGCCCGGCCGAGTCACGATCAGGAATCTCCGGATCCGCGGCAGCGACCACAACGTCCAGTGGATCATCCGGTTGGCCGATGCGCGCGTCGATTACTCGGTCCTCGCGCTCGTGAAGAGAACATTTCGGGCAGAGCGCCTCCGCGGAACCGGTCTGTCCTTCTCACTCCGCAACAAGCTCGAGCCGGGGGTGGCGAAGAACGCAGACCTGTCGGTGCTACCGCCGATTCCGGGCTTCGCCGACCCTCCGCTGCGCTCGCCGGAGGCGCAAGTGGCGGAGGCTCCCGGCAATCCCTGGCGCATCGAGGTCCGGAGGATTCGCATCGACCGTTTCGACGACATATGGATGGACGCCTACCATTATCGGGGGGCCGCGCACCTGGATGGGGCATTCTTCCTGAGGCCAGGCCTCATGGTGTGGATTGGCCCCGCGCGAGTCAGCTTCGAGAGCGGTGAAGTGCGCATCGGCCGGGCGCCTGTCGGCGTCTCCGTATCCGGGAGTATCGACGGCACCTTCGTGCCGTTCGAGCCGCCGAAAGTGCATGGCAGCGAGGTCTGGCAGAAGATTTCGGGAAAAGTGAAACTCGACACCCGCTTCGACCGACTCGAGTCGCTCGAGCACCTCGTCTCCTCCGCCGGCACGCGCTTCAAAGAGGGAGCGGGCAAGGCAACGATCCAGGCCGTCATCGAGCGGGGAGTTGCCAAGGGCGAGGTCCGGCTCGCGATTCACGACGGGTCGGTGCGCCTGAAGAAGCTTGCGCTCCAGGGCGACGCCGACTTGCGCCTGCTCATTCCCGCGTGGAATCTCATGACCGGCCCTCTCGAGATCTCCGGCAGCCGGGTCGCTCTCTCGGACGTCCGCACCTCCGGCTCGGACGATTCGCGGCGCTGGTGGGGCCGCTTCGACATCCCTTCAGGGAAGATCGACTCGAACACGACCGCGCGCATCGAGGCCGAGACCCGGGATGCGCGGCCGCTGCTCGCGCTGCTGGCGGCCGACCTCCCGGTCTGGACTCGGGGCCTCGTGAACCTCGACGACTTTTCTGCGACTGGCACCGTCTCCCTCGGCCCCTCGCTCACCCGCGTCCGACGTCTCGACGCCAGGGGCGGCAGCTTTCACATCCAGGGGCGCTATCTCCGCGGCAAAGCGACCCGGGACGGCGCCTTCCTGATCGAGTCGGGCGCCTTGAGCGTCGGACTCGAGCTGCAGCCCGACGGCACGAAGCTCCGACTTCTCGGCGCGAAGAAGTGGTACGAGCAACAGGGGGACGCCCGGAGCGACGGCCCGAACTCGGCTCGGGATGGCAGGTGAGTCTCCGCCGCTGGGGACACGACGGCGTTGCTCTTTTCGCGCAACCCCGGCCGCAGGCCGGCGGTCAATCTCTCCCCCGCAACCAGGATTCTTGAACGGGGGAGGAGACTCTTGGCGCTTCTGTTTGTTCGCTTGCGCTCCACCGCCAGAACCTCCTTTGATCGTTTCAACGACTGAGTCTCAACGAAACAAACGATTGGACCCTTCGGCAGAGCAGGCTTAATCATGACGCTTCCGTCGACGCACGGCCACTTCAAGGCTGTCGGAGTCCCGACGGCGACAGGGTATGCGGGCCAATTTCGGCCCGCTCTTTGAAAGGTTGAGCATCATGAAGAGACTCGCAAGCGCGGCAATCGCCCTTTTGTGCACGGTGGGGGTGAACGCGGCCGCTCAAGTCCCGGAGAAGGCTCACACCGAGACGACGACGAAGCAGACCGGGCCGGGGCCCACCGTCAAGACGAAGGCCGAGACGGTCACGGGTACGGTCAAGGAATACGAGGCCGGAAAGAAGATCAAGATCGAGGGGCCTGGCGATAAGAACTTTTCGTTCGATCTCGATCCGAGCGCTCAGGTGGAGGGCACGATCGTCGTTGGTCAGATGGCCAAGGTGACGTACCACAAGATGAACGACGGAACCGAGCAC
>JANMPW010000416.1:0-2437 GCA_031370065.1 Acidobacteriota bacterium | reverse complement strand
ATTCACTGGGTAAGCTGATGGTGCTGAAGCTGCGGGACGATTACAAGGCGCTCAAGGGGGACAAATACTCGGCCCGCGCGTTCCACGACACCCTGCTCGCCAATGGAACGGTGCCGCTCTGGCTCCAGCGGAATCTGATGTTGGGAGAGAATAACGGGTCTATGCTGGAATAAGAACGAAGATGCCTTTATACGAATTCGAGTGCGAAGCCTGCAAGATACGGTTCGACCGGATCCAGAAATACACGGACCCGAATCCTGAGGTGTGCCCGACCTGCGGCCAGGGCCCGATCCGGAAAATGCCCTCGTCGCCGGCGATCCAGTTCAAGGGATCGGGGTTCTACATCACCGACTACGCCAAGAAGTCGTCGCCTGATTCCAGCTCCGGCTCGAAGTCGGCGAGCGGCGACAAGTCCGGCGGCGACGGCAGCGCGTCGCCATCGTCTTCGTCGGGATCCGATTCGAAGTCCGAATCGAAATCCGAATCAAAATCCGAATCGAAGTCCGAAGCGAAGTCCAGCGACAGCAAGTCCACCGACAACAAGTCGACCGACTCGAAAAGCTAGTGACGGGCCACCGCAAGCGATCTCATAAATCGCCCGTCGCTGGCGCGAGCGAGCGATAGCGAGCGAGCCACGCGAACGGAGCGCGTGTCGGGGAGTCCGAGGGGCGAAGCCTCTCGGATGAGACTAGAGCCCGAGGTCGTGCAGGTAGGCGCGGAAGGGCTCGGCGAGATCCGGCCGGCGCAGGGCGAAATAGACGACCGCTTTGAGAAATCCGAGCTTGTTGCCGGTGTCGTGGCGGACGCCGTTGACCTTGTAGCCGTAGATCGGGCGCTTCTTGAGGAGGCGCCGCAGGCCGTTGGTCAACTGGATCTCCCCGGTGCGGTCCTTTTCCTTCGCGGTTTCCTCCAGCGCCGGGAAGATGTCGGGCGTGAGGATGTAGCGGCCGATGATCGCCAGGTTCGAGGGGGCCTGATCGAGTGGCGGCTTCTCCACGAGATCGCGGATCCGGTAGACGCCCGGCCGGACTTCCTCGGCGTCGATGATCCCGTACGAGCTGACGTTCTCCTTCGGGACCTCTTCGACCGCGAGAACCGGCCCCTCGACCTCGTGGAACACGTCGATCATCTGCTGCAGCGCCGGCGGATCCGCGTCGATCACGTCGTCGCCGAGGATGACCGCGAAGGGCTCGGGCCCGATCAGCATGCGTGTGACGAGGACCGCGTGGCCGAGGCCGAGCGGCTCTCCCTGGCGCACGTAGGAGAAGTTGATCAGGTTCGAGATCTTGCGGATTTCCGCCAGCAGCTCGGTCTTGCCGCGCGACTCGAGGAAGGTCTCGAGCTCGACGGAGACGTCGAAATGGTCCTCGATCGCGTTCTTGCCGCGGCCGGTGACGAGGATCATGTTGTTGATCCCCGAGGCGAGGGCCTCCTCGACGCCGTATTGAATGATCGGTTTGTCGACGAGCGGCAGCATCTCTTTCGGCTGCGCCTTGGTCGCCGGGAGGAAGCGCGTTCCCAGGCCGGCGGCGGGGAACACGGCCTTGCGGACCGTCTCTTTCATCGGGCTCATCGTAGCTCAGGGCGCGGCCGCCCGGTATAGGATTTAACCATGCTCGACCCCGCGTACGTTCGCGAACATCTCGACGAGGTGCGAACCGGTTTGCGTAACCGCGGACTCGATCCCGAGGCGATCCTCGAGCCGTTCACTTCGCTCGATGCCAGGCGGCGCGAGCAGATTCTGGAGGTCGAGGGCCTCAAGCGCGAGCAGAACGCCGCGGGCGAAGAGGTCGCGCGCGCCAAGAAGCAGGGGCTCGACCCGTCCGCCGTCTTCGCCGCCAACAAGGCCCGTGGGCAGCGGATCAAGCAGCTCGAAGCGGCGCTCGAAGAAGTGGAGCAGAAACGGACCGAGCTGCTGATGACGGTGCCGAACCTGCCGCACGCGTCCGTCCCGGTCGGGAAGAGCGCCGAAGACAACGCCGAGGTTCGCCGCCACGGCGAACCTCTGCGGTTCGACTTCGAGCCCAAGCCGCACTGGGACATCGGCACCGCGCTCGGGATTCTCGATTTCGAGCGCGCCGCAAAGATGTCGGGCGCGCGTTTCTCCGTGCTGATCGGTGCCGGGGCCCGTCTCGAGCGCGCGCTCATCAACTTCATGCTCGAGCTCCATACGGGGAAGCATGGTTACACAGAAGTCGAGCCCCCCTTCCTCGTGAACGCCGACGCGCTTCGCGGCACGGGGAACCTGCCGAAGTTCGAGCAGGATCTCTTCAAGATTGCCGGCGACTGGGACCTATACCTGATCCCGACGGCGGAGGTCCCGCTCACGAACCTGTATCGCGGCGAGATCCTGGACGGCCGACAGCTCCCGATGCGCTTCACCGCCTACACACCCTGCTTCCGGAGCGAAGCCGGCTCGTACGGCGCGGACGTGCGG
>JANMPW010000406.1:0-2446 GCA_031370065.1 Acidobacteriota bacterium | reverse complement strand
GAAGCCGCTCACCCTCGGGGCGGACATCGTCATGCACTCGACCACGAAGTTCCTCGGCGGCCACTCCGACACGGTCGGCGGCGCCGCGATCGCGAAGTCGAAGGAGCACGTCGAGTGGCTCTCGTTCGTGCAGAACAGCTCGGGCGCGATCCTATCGCCCATGGACTCGTGGCTCGTACTGCGCGGGATCAAGACCCTTTCCGTGCGCATGGAGCGCCACGAGTCCAACGGCCGCGCCGTCGCGGAGCACCTCGCGAAGCATCCGAAGGTGAAAAAGGTCAACTACCCGGGCCTCACGTCGCACCCGCAGCATGCTCTCGCGAAAAAGCAGATGTGCGGGTTCGGAGCGATGATCTCGTTCGAGCTCGGCTCCTTCGAGAACGCGAGCGCCTTCCTCGGAAAGGTGCGCCTCTGCTCGCTCGGCGAAAGCCTCGGCGGCGTCGAGACGCTCATCTCCCACCCGGCGACCATGACCCACGCCTCGATCCCGGAAGAGGAGCGCAACCGCCTCGGCGTCACCCCCGGCCTCGTCCGCATCTCCGTCGGCATCGAAGACCTCGAGGACATCCTCGCGGACCTCGACCAGGCACTTGCGGCGGTGAAGTAGGAAGAGGCGCGGACTACTTCTTTTCCTTGCTCTTGAGAAAGTCGGCAGGGGTCTGTACGAGTACTCCCGCGATGCGGCGGCCAAACAGCAGCCCAAAGTCCTTCAGGTCGCCGGTAATCAAGTGAGTCGCGCCGGCGGCAATCGCCGCTGCGAGAATCGGCCGGTCCTTCTCGGCGAGCCTCACGGAATCCGGCAGATGATGGCCGGCGCCCTCGACGACGGTCTGCACACCTGACAGAAGGTCGTCCAGGCGGGCCCGCGCCTGACTCGATTCGAGGTTTCGCCGAGCCTCGTCGATGGCATACCCGGATGCCAGCAGGACAGTCTCGGGCAAGCGCCAGAGAGCCAGAAGGCCGGAGTTTTCGCGATACGCCGCCGAGAAGAGGACGTTTGCGTCCAGGAAGACCCGGCGCACCGCAACCCTCGTCAGCGCTTGCCGGGTTTCCGGTGGGCGATCTTCGCCGGATCCAGCCCCATCCGCCGGACTTCGGTTGCGGCGCGGCGATAATCGTCCGCGGTGGTCGCGTTGGTGAGCAGGAACTCCGCCTTGCGCTCCGGCGTGTAGATCTCGACCGGAACCACCGCTGCCGGTCGCAGCAAGACGCCATATGGCGCCTCTTCCGCGACGATCATGGTGCCCTCTTCGAAGCCATAACGCCGGCGCAGCTTCGCTGGCAGAACGATCGTCCCGCGCTTACCGACCCTGGTGTATTCGCTCACGAAGCAAATTATATCTGATATTCAGAGTATCTGACAACGGCCGGGGACCCCCTCGCGACAATCTATCTATGACAGCCCATGCCCACCTTCTGGGTTTACATCCTCGGCAGCCACACCGGAACCCTGTACGTCGGGGTCACCGGCAACCTCGAGCAACGCCTGATCGGGCATCGCGGGGGCCTCGAGGAGGGGTTCACCTACCGCTACGGCGTCCACCGTCTCCTCTACTTCGAAGAAACGATCGACGTCTTCTCCGCAATCACCCGCGAAAAGCAGCTCAAGGGCTGGACCCGGTCGAGGAAGATCCGACTCATCACCCTGAACAACCCATCGTGGAAGGACCTCGCGCCGCGCTGAAGCTTTTCAAGATCCGGTACGAACGGGGCCCGTCGTCATGACGCGGACCGGGGGCGCACCGAAAACGAGGCCGAGAAACAGAGACGCGAAAGTGAGCGAGGCGGAAGCCGTAGAGGCCCTCCGCTATCCCTTTCGCCGCGGGGCCGCCTTCTTGCCGGCGGCCTTCTTCGCCCTCGCCTTCGCCTTCGCCTTCGTCTTGCCCGCGACCTTGCGCCTGGTCGACGCCGTCATCTTCTCGATCCAGGACAAGAATCCCGGCGAGGCCATGTCCACCCGGTAGCCGAGGACCTCGGGGAGCTCGTACGTGTTGACCTTGTGGATCGTCTCGCGCACCGCCTCGAACCGCGAGGCCAGCGTCTTGATGATGAGCAGCATTTCCCCGTCATCGCAGACCCGGCCTTTCCAGCGGTAGACCGAGTGGATGTTCGGGATGATGTTCACGCAGGCCGCGCGGCGGCTGCGCACGAGCGCATGCGCCACGTCGAGCGCCTGCTCCTCCGTGCCGACGGACGTCACGACGACGATCAGATCGGTTTTGGCCATCGCACGGGCATTCCATGCCGGCCAGGCCACCCGTGTCAAGCGCCGCGGGCGCAGATGGTAAGATTCCCAGTCGATCTTTGAATCTTGCGTAATTCTTCGTGGGGGGCGAAACGGCTTCGACGGGGACGATTGCGCGAGAGGTTGCATGCCGAGGTCTCACCCCTCCTCGTTAAAGCAGGGTGAAAAATAGTAGCTGCGAACAACAGCAACTTCGCTCTG
>JANMPW010000383.1:0-3515 GCA_031370065.1 Acidobacteriota bacterium | reverse complement strand
GACCAGGTGGACGAGGACGAACTCGCCGATGTTCATGGGTTCCCCGCTTTTTCGGAAAGCTCGATCAGGACGCCCCGGCCCGCCTCCGGATGGAGAAAGGCCACGCGCTTGCCGTCGGCGCCGGTAACGCCCGCGGCGTGGATGAGCCGGAAGCCCTTCGCTGCGAGGTCGGCGAGCGCGGCATCGAGGTCGGTAACGGCTAAGCAGACGTGGTGGATCCCCTCTCCGCGCTTTGCCAGAAACTTCGCGACCGGCGAGTCCGGGGAAGTCGGCTCGAGCAGCTCGATGCGGCTCTCCCCGACGGGGAGGAATGCGGCCACCACCTTCTGGGTCGGCACCGCCTCGCGCTTTTCCTCGACCATGCCAAGCGCCCGGTACACCGCGAGCGCGTCGTCGATCGAGTGGACCGCCACGCCGAGGTGATCGATCTTGTAGGCGGTCACGCCGACGCTTTCCCGGCCGCCTCGCCCACGACGGCCTCGAAGAGCCGCGCCGCCGCGGAATAGGGATCCTCCTGGCGCGCTACCACCGCGCGCACCGCTTCCTCGAGTCCGTCCGGCTCGGGCGCCCGCGCCTCCACGGCCCGGCGGAAGCGCCCCTCGACGAGCGCGAGCAGCCGGACTCGCGCTCGCACAGCGCGCCGCCGCGGACCCTCGCCTGATTCCTTCAGATAGGCACCGTGCGCCTCGAGCGCCTGGATGGACTCGGGCACTCCGGCTGCCGACGGGGCCGACGTCTTCACGATCGGCGGCCTCCAGGCCGGATGCCCCGCGAAGTCGAGCATCATCGAGAGCTCGGCCACCACGCGGTCGGAACCCTCGCGATCGGCCTTGTTGACGATGAAGACGTCCGCGATCTCGAGGATGCCGGCCTTGAGGGCCTGGATGTCGTCGCCGAGGCCGGGCACGAGCACGACCGCAGTCGTGTCCGCGGCGCGGGCGATGTCCACCTCGTCCTGGCCCACGCCGACCGTCTCGATCAGGATGACCTCGAACCCGGCCGCGTCGAGCACGTCCACAGCGTCGCTCGTCGAGCGAGCGAGGCCTCCGAGGGCGCCGCGCGTGGCCATCGACCGGATGAAGACGCCCGGGTCGGTGTAAATCTCGGCCATGCGGATCCGGTCGCCGAGGATGGCCCCGCCCGTGAAGGGTGAAGACGGGTCCACGGCGACGATGCCGACCCGGCGCCCCTGCTTGCGGTAGGCCTGGGCCAGGCGCTGGACGAGGGTCGACTTCCCTGCCCCCGGAGGGCCGGTGATGCCGATGATCCGAGCGCGTCCGGTCCGCGGGAAGAGGCGCCGCAGGATCTCGGGCACCGTTCCCGAGTCGCGCTCGACCTCGGAGATCGCCCGGCCGATCGGGCGCGCCATCCCCGCGAGGACGCCCCGGGCGAGTTCCTCGGATCCCGCGGCCGGCGCAGGGGTCATGCGCCGCCCGCGAGGAGCTGCTTTGCGATGACGAGTTTCTGGATCTCGCTCGTGCCCTCGCCGATCGTGCAGAGCTTGACGTCGCGGTAGTACTTCTCGACCGGGAAGTCCTTGGTGAAACCGTATCCGCCGTAGATCTGGATCGCCCGGTCGGTGGCCTTGACCGCGATCTCGGAAGCGAACAGCTTGGCCTGCGCCGAGAGCTTCGTGACCGGCTGGCCCGCGTCCTTGGCGGCGGCCGCCCGCTCCGTCAGCAGCCGCGCCGCGTCGATCTCCGTCGCCATCTCGGCGAGGTAGAACTGGATTGCCTGGAACTCGCAGATCGGCCTGCCGAACTGCCGCCGCTGACGCGAATAGGAGAGCGCCGCCTCGAATGCGCCCCGCGCGAGCCCGACCGAGAGGGCCGCGATCGAGATACGGCCGCCATCGAGGATCTTCATGGAGTCCACCCAGCCCGAGCCGGGCTGGCCGAGGAGGCTGCCCGCGGAGACCCGGCAGTCCTCCATGACGAGCGTGCAGGTGTCCGAGGCGCGCATCCCGAGCTTGTTCTCCTTCTTGCCGACCCGGATCCCCGGATTGTCGAGCTCCACGATGAAGGCGGAAATGCCCTTGTTGCCCTTGTCCCGGTCGGTGACGGCCATCAGCACCGCGACGCTTCCGACCGAGGCGTTCGTGATGAAGTTCTTCGAGCCGTTCAGAACCCATCCGTCGCCGTCGCGGACGGCGGTCGTCTTCGTGCCGCTCGAATCCGACCCGGCCTCGGATTCGGTGAGCCCCCAGGCGGCGAGCCACTGGCCGGACGCGAGCTTCGGAACGTACTTCTGGCGCTGCGCCTCGGTGCCGAACTGGTAGATGTGATTCGAGCCGAGGCTGTTGTGCGCCGCGAGCGCGACCGAAGGGTCCACGCACGAGACCTCTTCGATGATGGCCTGGTAATCCATGTAGGAGAGCGCCGCCCCGCCGTATTTCTCGGGGAAGAGCACGCCGAGGAAACCGAGCTCGCCGAGCTTGCGGAAAACCTCGCGGGGGAACTCCTGGGCCTCGTCCCATCGCATCACGTTGGGGCGGATCTCGGCCTCGCAGAAATCGCGCAGCGTCCGAAGGATGGCCTGACGCTCGGAGGAAAGGGCGGTGTTCATTGGAGCAATTCTATCGCCCCCGGGACCGGGCCGCTTCAACGCAGCGAAGGAGCGGCCGGGGCCGCGACGGTCGAGGCCGGCACGATGGCGATACCGGTGTAGTAGTGCCGGAGGATGCGGTCGTACGTCTCGCCGGCCAGCGCCATGCCGAAGGCGCCATTCTGACAGAGTCCCACCCCGTGCCCCCAACCGCGCCCGAGGAAGACGAACTCCGCCTGGCCGTCTGACCCCTCCACCTTCGACACCGTGAAGAGCATTTCCGGCATCTCGACCGCCTGGCGCAGATCGAACCGTTTGAAGATCGCCTCGGCCAGGTCGGTCTTCACGCGCATCTCGATGGCGCGCCCGGTGGGGCTGCGTTTCGTGACGGTGACCTCACGGACCTCGTTGCCGGCGACCCGCCCCGCCATGCGCCGCGCGAGATCGGAGGCGGGCACGCGGCGGACCCATTCCGTCCACGCCGAGTCGCGCTCGAATTCCGGCCCGTCCGCCTCCATTTCGACCCAGAGCGCAAGCACCTGGCTCCCGTTCCGGAACCAGCGCAGTCGATCGCCCGGCCGCAGGGTCAGCGCGCTCGTCGGGTGGTAGAGGTTGCCCACGCGCCGCGCGAGCGGAATGTCCGGATTGACCGGCAGGCCCTGCCGCCCGTCCGCGGTTTTGATCCAGAGGTTCGAGCCATCGCGCGAAAGGAAGCGGCCCGAGCCTTCGGTGACTCCGAGCAGGCGCAGGGCGACCGAGAAGAGAAGGCCCGCGTACTCCTCCTCGCCGAGATCACGGTCCGCAGGCGGAATCAGATCTCCGGCGAACCGGAACCGCAGGAGAAATTCGTAGGCGCTGCGGGCCGACCCGCTCAGCCCGCCCACGGCGGAGGGATGCTCGGCGTAGTACCGCTCGTCGGGCGGCGTCAGGTGCAGCAGGCGGGCCTCGGTGAGGTTGAAATCGGAGAGCAG
>JANMPW010000342.1:0-9583 GCA_031370065.1 Acidobacteriota bacterium | reverse complement strand
GTGATCCGGGGAAACGGCTTCCGGATCGCCTCGAGCTTGGCCGGATCGCGCTCGAGGCGCTTCAACTGTTCGCCGCAGCGCTCGAGCGCCCGCCCGACGAGGTACACGATGAAGTCTTCGGCCAGCTCGCAGAGGCCCTCGAACTCGAGAAAAGCCACTTCGGGCTCGACCATCCAGAACTCGGTCAGGTGGCGCCGCGATTTCGACTTCTCCGCGCGGAACGTCGGCCCGAAGCAGTACACCTTGCCGAACGAGGCCGCCGCCGGCTCGAGGTAGAGCTGGCCGGACTGCGAAAGGTACGCCTTCTCGCCGAAGTAGTCCGTCTCAAAGAGCGTGGACGTCCCCTCGACCGACGAGCCGGTCAGGATCGGAGAGTCGATCCGCACGAACTCGCGCTCGTAGAAAAAGTCCGCGATCGCCTGCTCCATTTCCGAGCGGACCCGCAGCACCGCGTGCTGCTGCGACGAGCGCATCCAGAGGTGGCGCAGATTCATCAGGAAGTCGACGCCGTGCTCCTTGGGCGAGATCGGGTAGTCCTTCGACTGCCCGAGAATCTCGACGGCCGTCGCGGTCAACTCGTATCCGCCCGCCGCGCGCTTGTCCTCGCGGACGGTGCCGGACACCCGCAGCGAGCATTCCTGCGTGGCCTTCTCGGCGGCGTCCCACACCTCGGCCGGGACCTCCGCGCGGGGCACGACGCACTGGAGGTAGCCCGTCCCGTCGCGGACGATCAGGAACTGGATCTTTCCCGAGGAGCGCTTGTTGTAAAGCCACCCCCGCACCGTCGCCGTGGCGCCGGCCTTCTGGCCGATTCTGGAGATCGCGGTCGTGTCCCTAAAGGGCGGGGCTTTTAGAGGCATTTCGGATTTCCGATTCCAGATCAGGGGCCGGCCACAACCTAGAATGACCGGATGCGAGCGCTGGCGAAGGCCATCCTTCCGGCGAGGCTGCGCCGGTTCCTGCGGCGCAAGGCGCGCGAGGCGCCCGCCCGCCTGCGCGATCTGCCGAAGGATGTGATCTGCCGCTTGTCTGCGCGGGCCTTCGGCGGGCCGCTGCCCCCGCCGGGTCTGCGCGCACGCGTGGGCGGCGTCGCTCGCAGCGAATTCGAGCTGGTCGGGCGGGAGGGCTCCGCCGCGATCCTACGGGCGTTCGAGATTGCCCGCAGGCCCGACCGCGATTACCCGCGCTGGCTCGACTTCGGCTGCGGCTGCGGCCGCGTCGCCCGCTACCTCGCCGGAGCCCCGCCCGTCGCGCGGCTTTCGGGCGTGGACGTGGACGCGGCGCAGGTTCGGTGGGCCGACCGTCACCTGCCGGGCGATTACGCCACCATGAGCGCCGCTCCCCCGCTCGCCTTCGCGCCGGGCTCGTTCGACGTTGTTTATGTGATCTCGATCTTCACGCACCTGGACGAACGCGAGCAGTTCGCGTGGCTTGAGGAGCTGGGCCGGGTCCTCTCCCCGGGGGGCCTCCTGATCACGACGACGCACGGGCCGGAGCTTTCCCGCACCTGCCCGGGCCTGACGCCCGCCGATCTCGCGCTACTCACGGACCGGGGATTCCTCGCCGTCGACCCCGGCGGCACCTTCAACGAGCGGTCGACCTTTCACTCCCCGGAATACCTCTCGCAGACGTGGGGCCGCCACTTTCTGCCCCGCCTCCACGAGCCGCAGGGCTTCGTCGGTTACCAGGACCTTTCCGTGTGGGAGAAGCCGCCGGCGCCTTGACGACGGTAATCGCCCGTCGCAGCGTCGTCTCTCCTCCGTCTTTGCCGACGAAGGTTACGGTCAGGACGTGGGGCCCAGGCGGCACGTCGGGAATCGGGAAACCGTACGTTCCCGAGGTCTTCGCCTCGGGGTAGTCAGGAAACACGTCCGCGAGCCCGGGCCAGAGGCCTCCGCGCATCCCGACGCCGGCCGGCGCGCCCTCCACGCCGAATCGGACCTCGGCGATTCCCGAATCGTCGAGCGCCCAGCCGTGCACCCAGAATCCGGGCGCGACCTTCTGGCCTTCTTCCGGGAGGTGGATCTGGCCGAAAGGCGGCGCCAGCCGTGCCACGTCGCGGTGCAGCGCCACAACGGCCGCGTCGTAGAGCCTGCGGGTCTCTACCGAAGGCGCGGCCCCCTGCCGCGCCCTCTCTCGCCAGGTCGCGGCGGCGGAAAGGAAAACGAAGTCGCGCCCTCCCTCGTGCGAAAAGCTCCGAACCAGGTCGAGCCTGCCCTCGGAGAGGGCGCGATCGAGCGCATCGGCGTACGCGACGACCTTGAATCCGCGGCCATCGTGCGAGTGATAGACGAGAACGCTCGCGCCGAGGTTCCCCATCGTCGTCCATGCGGAATTGGGGATCGGCCGCTGTTTGAGCTCGGCCTCGAGATCGGTATACGCCTTCGGAAAGAATCCGGAGAAGCCGTTCAAAAGCGGCTTGTCGTGCGCGGTCTGGCGGAACACGTAGTCGAAGTCGTAGATGAGCCCGAGTGGCCATTCGACGACGGCGCCGGGAACATCGACCGACGCCAGCCAGGCGTAGACCGGCGGCGGCGCGGAAGCGGTCGGCTCGAGCGCGAGCGGAAACGCGCGGTACTCGAAGATCACGAGGGCCGCCGCCGCCCCGGTCCAGGCAAGCCGAAGGCGGAAGGGACGCCCTCGGAGCAGGAGAGCGAGCCCCCATGCCGAGAGAACCGCGAGCGCAAGATGAAAGAGCACGATGGCCCGGGCCGGCGCCCGAATCGAACGGAAGACGTCGCCGAACGACTGGAAGAGAAATCGGTAGTAGGGGGTGCGCGCGCCGAGGGCGATCAGGACCCCGGCGGCTCCAAGGACGAGGAACAGCATCGCGCGACGGTCGAGAGAACACCGGCGCACGAAGTCCGCGAGATCGCCGCTCTTTGCCCGTTTCGGGAAAGCGAGAGTCAGCCGCAGGGCAACGGCAAACGTCAGGAAAACCAGGACTCTTGCGGGATCCCCGAGATGCAGCGCCCCGACGCGCTGGCCCTCCCGAGCGAGGGACCAGATCCAGACGGAGGACAGAAGAGCGATCAGAACATCGAGCGCGCGCGCAAGGCGCCGACGCGAGGGCGAGGGCTGCCGGGCCGGAGTGGCTCCCGACGCCGTACCCGCCCGCCGCAATCGGACGACGGCGATGACCGCGAGCGCCACCGGGAGCAGCCCGGGGAAAAAATCGCCCTCCGCGGCCACCCACCGCTGTGTCGCCGCACCGTAGAGGCGGTTGCGGGCGCCGGCAGAAAGAAAGTCGGTCAGGCGCGCCGAGTAGACCAGAGTTTCTCCGAGGTAGCGTCGCATCCCGTAGAGCCGGCGAGCCTCCCGATACGGGAGCGCAAACGGCACGAACGCGAGGGCCCCGAGCGCCACCGCCAGGATCGCGCCCCGGAGGCGCCTGCCACTCTCGGGGCCGTCCCAGGCCGCAAAGAGCAATAGCGTGAGACCCACGAGAAACCCTGAGAACAGCGCGTAGTGAACGTTGCACAGGGCGTTCCACGCGAAGAACACTGCAAAAAGGACCGCGTCCCTGTGGCCGCCCCGATCGAGGTAACGCAGCAGAAACAGCAGCGAGAGGCAAAGAAACCCGCCCCACTGGAACGGAAGGTGGGGAATTTGACTGAAGCGCCACGGCACAAACGCAAACACGAGGCCTGCGAGCACCGAGGCGATCGGATCGCCCGTAACTTCCCGTGCGAGGGCCCAGGCCGACACGGCCGAGAAAAACATTCCGAGGAGCAGGAGCAGGTTGTAGTTGAAGAGCGCCGAGGCGCCGGCTGCCAACGCCGGAAAACCGAACACGGCAACCCCGTAGAGGTTCTCGGAGAAGGCGAGGACGTAGCGTGCCGGATGAAAGAAATTGAGCTGATAAAGGTTGAGTGGGTCGCGGAGAGTCTGCACGAAATCCCACTGGAGGATCCTCGTGACCAGCTTGGCGTCCCCGACGTCCGTCAGGGCATTCCCGAGATGCGCAGCCTGCGGCCAGGTCATCAGGACCGTCACCGCCAGGAAAAACACCGCGGCCGGGGCCAGCTCGCGGGCCCGCCGAGGACGCGGCGATTCCCGGTTCAACGCACCCGCGCGCGGACGTTGTTGGCGATCGTCATCGCCTGCTGCAGCCGCTGCATCTTGCGCTGGCGTTTCTGCGTGGCCTCCACTTCGCCCGTGGGCACGATGGTGGCCCGCACTTCGCGCAGCAGCCTGTCGGCCTCGAAGCTAAACTGCTGGAACTCCCCAGGCTGGAACTTCTTGAACGTCAGCTCGCTCGCGATGATGTAGCCCTCGGCGATGTCTCGGACCATCGTGTAGGCGGAGCCGCCGATAAACCCGCTCATGAGCGCCGAAAAGTGTAACCCGACAGAGCCCCGGGCGGACGAAGCTTGGTGTGGAGGGCTCCTCCGGGTTAGCATGCCCGCCTTTGGGGGAGGCCCAACCGTGACGACCAGAGCGGACTATCTCGATTTCGACACCCTTCTGACCGAGGAACAACGCCTCGTCCGGAACACCGTCGGCGACTGGGTCGACGACAAGGTGCTCCCCATCATTGAAGACGCTGCCTGGGAGGGTCGGTTTCCGAAGGAGCTGATCCCGGCGATGGCCGAGATGCAACTCTTCGGGTCGACGATCGCGGAGTACGGCCTGCCCGGCCTCGACAACATCGCCTACGGCCTCATCATGCAGGAGCTCGAGCGGGGCGATTCGGGACTTCGCTCCTTCGTCTCGGTCCAGTCGGCCCTCGTCATGTACCCGATCTACGCCTTCGGCTCCAAGGAGCAGAAGGACCGCTGGATTCCGAAGCTCGCCAACGCCTCCGCGATCGGATGCTTCGCCCTGACGGAGCCCGATTTCGGCTCGAACCCGGCCGGGATGCGCACGGTTGCAAAGAAAGACGGCGACTCTTTCGTATTGAACGGCGCCAAGGCCTGGATCACCAACGGCTCGATCGCCGACCTCGCCGTGGTGTGGGCCAAGCTCGACGGCGTCGTGCGCGGGTTCCTCGTCGAGAAGGGCACGAAGGGCTTGTCCACCTTTGAGCACAAGGGAAAGATGTCGCTGCGCGCCTCGGTGACCTCGCAGCTCGCGTTCGAGGACTGCCGGATCCCGGCCGAAAACATTCTGCCCGGGGTCGAAGGGCTCAAGGGCCCCCTCTCCTGCCTCACGCAGGCGCGGTACGGCATCGCCTGGGGGGTGCTCGGCAGCGCCATGGCGACTTACCAGGCCGCACTCGACTACGCCAAGAGCCGCAAGCAGTGGAAGGACCGGCCGATCGCCGCCCATCAGCTCGTGCAGGAGCGCCTGGCCTGGATGATCACGGAGATCACCAAGGGCCAGCTTCTCGCCTGGCGGATCGGCCAGATGAAGAACGCGAAGACACTCAAGCCGCACCACGTCTCGATGGCAAAGCGCAACAACGTCTGGGTCGCCCGCGAGTGCGCCAAACTCGCCCGCGAGACGCTCGGCGCCAACGGCGTCGTCAACGAGTACCCGGTCTTCCGGCACATGGCCAACATCGAGAGCGTCTACACGTACGAGGGGACGCACGACATCCACACGCTCATCATCGGCGAGGCCATCACGGGCATCGCGTCCTACGACCCACCGACGGAGTAGACCCGCCTGGAAATGGGAAACGAGCCCGGATTTCAACGTCTCTCATCGTCCGTCTACCGTCTACCATCCCCCCGAAATCACGCTCCCACAGTCTCTTGCGCTAAACTATAGGCTCGTTGGGCATCACCGGGAATCTCAAGACGATGCAGCTCGGGGAGCTGCTGCAATGGCTTTCGCTCGGCTCGAAGACGGGAACCCTCCTGATCGACGGCCACGGAGTCGAGAAGCGCGTCTACTTTCAGGACGGCCGGATCGCCTCGACGTCCTCCTCCGACCAGCGCGAATACCTCGGCCACTTCCTCGTCTCGCACGGCTTCATCACCGAGGAAGAGCTCAAGATGGCCATGGAGGTCCAGGAGGAGTCGCAGATTCTCCTCGGCAAGATCCTGGTCATGATCAACGCCATCGCCGAGTCGGACCTGCTGCGGCTGATGAAGAAGAAGGCCGAGGAATCGATCTACGACATCTTCCTCTGGACGGAGGGCGATTTCGAGTTCGTCGAGGGCCAGACGCCAGACCAGAAAATGGTGCCCCTCTCCCTCGACGTCACGGGCATCATCATGGAGGGGATGCGGCGCTACGACGAGTGGCAGCTCATCCGCCAGCGCGTCCCGGACTCCTCGGTCGTCCCGGAGATCACGCGCCCGCTCGACATGGACGCCCTCTACGATCGCGAGAAGCTGATCGTTCCCTACATCGACGGCCAGCGCTCGATCGAGGAAATCGCCCTCCAGACCCACAACGCCGAATTCACCGTCTCCAAGCTCATCGCGGAAGGACTGCGGACGGATACGATGCGCCTGATCGAGAACCGTCCTCGCCTTGCCTCGACCCCCGTGCTCGGCGCCGGCGTGTCCGAGGTGGACCACTTCCTGCAGCGCGGCCGCGCCCAATTAAAGGACGACCCGCAGGCCGCCTACAAGATGTTCAAGGTCGCCTACGAGCTCGACTCCACCGACGGGCGGACGGCCGAGTTACTCCGCGAGGCGGAGAGGGAGATCAAGGCGGCGCTTCAGCGCGACGGCGTGTCGGGAGACAAGATCCCCGAGCTCGCCATCCCCATGCAAAACCTGACGCATCGGCAATTCTCGCCCCACGAGGGATTCGTCCTCTCCCGAATCAACGGCCAGTGGGACGTCAAGTCGATCATGCAGATCTCGCCCATCAAGGAACTCGATGTTCTGATGATCTTCCAAAAGTTCCTCAAGGACCGCGTGATCCATTTCAAGGCCCGGCCGTAGGGGCGGGGCTTGCCCCGCCCGGGCGGCCCGACCCGACCAGGCAACGCCGTGCGCAGCACGACGGTAACGCCGGCCCTACGACCTCCGCAGCGATCGGCACATCCTTTGGACCAAAGCCGGCCCCGAGGGCGAAAGCCCCGACCCGTCGTAAAATGACCGCTTCGGAGGACACGACCCGGATGCGCGCTTCGGACAACAGGCCGCGGGAGTCTCATGCGCTGCAGGTAGGCGTCTGCGGCGCCGCGTTCGCCCTTCTTGCCTTGCTGTCCCCCGGGATCCCGTGGGCGCGCTGGCCCGAACTCCTTTTCTTCACCGGACTCGGCGTCCTGGCCTTCCGGCTGCGCGTGCGTTACGGCGGCAACTTCGTCGGCCTCGAGGCGGCGGCGCTCGCCCCGGCCATCCTTCTGCTGGGCTCGCCGGGGGCGGCGATCCTCGTCTGCCTCGCGGCCGATGCGACCGCCAAGATGGCCGGAAAGAACCGCCGGCTCACCCTCTCGAGCGCCTTCGACATCGCCCAGCTCTCGCTCGCCTACGGGGTGGCCGCCCTGTTCGCCGACGCGCTGCATGCCGGCGGCGCCGGCTGGACCACCGTCGCCTCCCTTGTGGTCGCCGTTTTGCTGGTCTTCTTCTTCGTCAACACGGGGCTGGTCTTCGCCTACCTCGAGCTCTCGGGACTCGCCCCGCGCAGCCGGCTGCCGGAGATCGCGCTCTTCCAGCTCGGAGCACTCCTGCTGCTCGCTCCGATCGTCGTCCTGGAGGTTCTCGTCTATCCCCACTACGGCGCTGCCGGAGCGCTCTTCGCATTCTTCCCGGTCGTGCTCGCCGCCATCGTGATGCGCAACCTGTCCTCCATGGAGCAGCGCGTCAAGGAGGTCTCCCGGGAAAACCGCGAGCTCGACGTCATGCGCGACATCTCGAACACCTTCGGCGTGAGCGCGCGCGTCGACCGCTACGAGCGCGTGTTCGCCGCGCTCGCCCGGCTGCTCCCGGTCGAGGCGATGGCCCTGCTCGAGTGGAACGGGGACGCCGACGAGGATCTCGTCGTGCACCTCTCCGAGGCAACGGAGCTCTCGCGCGGCGAGCTGACGGCGTGGGCCCGCCGCAACCGGCTCGACGAGAGGCGCGTGGACCGCGCCGCCGCTCCCTGCGAGATCGTTACGGGCGACGCCCGCGACGTGCGCCTCGCGGGCCACACTCCTTTCCAGGTGCGGATTGGTCTTTCCACCTTCGAGCTTCACTCGGGGATGCTCGTCCTCGAGAGCGCGTCGCCGATGCTGCACTCCTCCGAGACCCTGGCGTCGCTTGCGACGATCGCAGACCACATCGCCCTCGTCCTGCAGGACCGCTCGGTCCGCGCCCAGATCCAGGACCTCTCGGAGCGCAATCGCGAGCGCGCCGAGACGCTCGATCAAATCCTCGAGATTTCCAACGACCTCAAGCGAAACCGCACGCTGGACGACCTCTTCCAGTCGATTGCGACCGCCGTCGCGAAGAGCCTCGGGTTCCAGAAGGTCGTTCTTTCGCTCTATGACCGGGAGCGCAACGCCTTCACGGCGCACGCCCACTTCGGCATGGACGACCGCTGGTCCGCCCTGCAGGGGGAAATCGTTCCCGCCGAGGAGATCACCAAGCACTGGAACGACCGCAACCGGGTCTCGAAGTCGTACCACGTGCGCGAGCGCCCGTACGACGGCGGCGGTTCGCGCATCTGCGCCCCGCGCCGCGTCCTCACGGCCGGGGACGAGGGCTGGAGGCCGGACGAGCTCCTCTGGATCCCGCTCTACTCGGAGGACCGGATCCTCGGATGCCTCTCGGTCGACGAGCCGCGCAACGGCAGGTCTCCCGGCCTCGAGACGATTCGCTCGCTCGAGATCTTCGCCAACCAGGCCGTCGCCGCGATCGAAGCCGCTCGCTCCTACAACGAGGCCCGCGAGCAATCGATCCGCGACTCGCTGACCGGGGCCTACAACCATCGGTACTTTCAGGAGGTCCTCCAGCGCGAGATCGGCCGCGCCGAGCGCCTCGGAAGACCGCTGACGGTCCTGATGCTCGACATCGACGAGTTCAAGTCCATCAACGACCGATTCGGGCACCCCGTTGGCGATGCAATCCTCCAGGGCATCGTCGCCGAGATCCGCAACGAGGTCCGAAACGACATGGACCTGCTCGCCCGCTACGGCGGCGACGAATTCGCCCTTGTGCTCCCCGAGACGCCGCTGACCGAGGGAATCATCGTCGCCGAGCGCGTGCGGCGCCGCGTCGACGAACGTCTCTTTCGCATGCCCGACTCGCACCAGGTGCTGCGCGCGACCGTCTCGATCGGCCTGGCCACGTACCCGGACGATTCCGGCGACAAGAAGGATCTGGTCGAGAAAGCGGACGCCGCCCTCTACCGCGCCAAACACGCCGGCAAGAACGCCGTCGTCTCGACCTCGGAAGCGGGACCGGGGCAGTTGCCGTTATTGCCGCACTGAGGGAAATTTACCGACCCGTCGACACTGCCCCCGAATCCCGATCGAAAAACCTCAGCGGCCATTGCGAGGCCTCGCCCGCGTAATCCACGCCGACCCTGGACGAGACCTCGATGCGAGGGCGCCTCGTGCGCGGAAGAAAGATCCGAATCCTTTCCTCGCTCAACAGGTCCAGTCCACTGTCCGCCGTCGTGATGCCGAGCGCCGCGCAGAGCTTCCCCGGCCCGCCCATGAGACGCGCCGGCGCACCCGCCGGCCCCTGCGCCG
>JANMPW010000288.1:0-5510 GCA_031370065.1 Acidobacteriota bacterium | reverse complement strand
TCCCCGACGGGCCGGCCGCCAGGACGTTCCTCAAGGAGGCGCCGTTGTCCAGCACGTTGACCACCGCGAGTCCTTCCCAGGTTCGGCCCTGGTTCTCGCTTCCGCACTCCCACCGGCCGCAGTCGGCATACACGTTCCCGCCGGCGTCGACGAAGACGTTCTGTCCGACGAAACCCGGCGTCCCGATCGTCCATACGCCGACACCTCCACGAGCCGGAACGGCAGTGACTGCAACCAGTAGAACGGCGATCCATACTGGGTGCACCGGCTCGTATCCCGTCGTCTTGATCATCTTGGTCCCCCCAGGCTTCCTCGGCCTCCAGAACCTGCGCTTCACGACAACGTTTATACGGAGATCAGACGCCGGCCGGCTAGATCCAAATGCACCAGGCTGGAAAGGGTCAACGCTGCACTCCTGTACTTTCTGACCCATTGTCTCGGACGATTCCAGACATCACCGGCGGCAAAGTACAGGTGTACAGCATCGACCCCAGTCGTTTACGTCGTCTGCTTGACCTTCTCCCTCACGGCCTGCACCTCGGGGTGCTGGAAGCCGAGCAGCTCCGCGATGCGGCGGGCGAGCTGGTTTTCGACGGCGGTGAGCTGGCCGTCGGCGTAGACCACGCCCCAGATGACCTCGAGCAGGCACAGGCGCTGCTCGCGTGTGAACTTTTCGCCCACGAGCTTCGTGAACTGGTACAGATCGACACTCTCGCGGCGCTCCTCCTCCGCGAGGCGCACGACTTCCTCGACGTCGGCCGGGGCCACTCCGAGGTCCTCGCGAACGGCCCGCAGGATCCGCTCGCGTTCCTCCGGGGCAAACACGTCGTCGGCGTGCGCGATCTCGAGCAGGAGGGCGCACGCCGCGATCGCAACCGGGTCCGGCCCGCGCGGCCCTTCCGGAGGCGACATGCGCGAAAGGAAAAACCGGCGGATCTCCTGGATGCCCATGGGGGCAGTCTAGTTCAGGCCGGGCGAAACTTTTCGCCCCGGACCTGCGTATTGGTGGGTGAGGACGATGATGACACGCCGCGACTTCGAGACACTTCTTCTCACGCTGGAGTCCACTCCCGCGCTCGTTGCCCGCGCCGCCGCGTCGCTCTCGCCCGCCGAGGCCCGCGTGCGTCCGGCCGCCGGCGGATTCTCGTTCGTCGAGAACGTCTGGCACCTGGCCGACCTCGAGCGCGAGGGGTACGGCACGCGCCTGCGCCGCATCCTGGGCGAGGAGCAACCCGCGCTCTCGAACTTCGACGGCGACCGGATCGCCCGCGAGCGCGCCTACCAGGACAAGGACGTCGAGCGGGGACTCGCGCTCTTCACCCGCGCGCGGCAGGCGAACCTGGAGAAGCTGCGCGCCCTCTCCGCGGCGGACTGGAAGCGTTCAGGCGCGCAGGAGGGCGTCGGCCGCGTCACGCTCACCGATCTCCCGCGGATGATGGCCGAGCACGACCGTTCCCACGAGACCGAGATCTCCGACCTGCTCGCCCTCCTGCGCGGCGAGCCCCTGGCCGAGCGCCCGCACCCGACCTCGGCGGTCGCCTAGCGACTCGACTCGGAACCCGGTACTATCCGTCGGTTCTTCCGCCGCTCGTTCAGGTACGCGATGATCCCCGGAAGGATCGAGAGAAAGATCACGACGAGGATCACGATCTCGATGTGCTCCCTGACGCCGGGAATCTGGCCGAGGAAATAGCCGATCAACGTCATCGACAGCACCCAGAGCGCCCCGCCGAAGACGTTGAAGATGAGGAAGCGGCGGTACGGCATTTGCCCCATTCCCGCCACGATCGGCGCAAACGTGCGGACGATCGGCATGAACCGTGCGAGCACGATGGTCTTGCCGCCGTGCTTCTCGTAGAAGTCGTGCGCGCGGCGCAGGTGATCGGGATTGAAAAGCAGCGACTTCGGGCGCCGAAAGAGCGCGGTCCCCGTCTTGCGGCCGATCCAGTACCCCACTGTGTCGCCGAGAATCGCCGCCGCGATGAGGATCATGTTCAGGTGCAGGATGTTCAGCTGACCCGTCCCCGCAAAGACGCCCGCGGTCACGAGCAGCGAATCGCCCGGCAGGAAGAAGCCCACGAGCAGGCCCGTCTCCGCGAAGACGATGATCGTCATCGCGGTCAGACCTCCGACCCGAACCAGCGTCTCGACGTCCGTCAGCTGGTGAAAGATGTGCTTGAACCATTCCATCGGTTGCCGGGATGGTACCGCACGGAGTCGAGAGTCGACGGTTCACAGTTGACAGGCGACGTCACGAATCCCGAGTGTTGACTGTCGACGACCGACTGTAGACTTCTGCCATGTCCGACTACACCGACGACCACGCCCGGGCCGGGATCGACACGAAACTTCCCGCGATCGGGGCCTGGCCGAACCAGTACCCGGATTACGAGATCGCGGTCGAGATCCCTGAGTACAACGCGATCTGCCCGAAGACGGAGCTGCCCGACTTCGGGCACTTGACGATTCGGTACGTGCCGGACCGGCTGTGCCTGGAGCTGAAGTCGCTCAAGCTCTACATCGTCGCCTACCGCAACCTCGGCATCTTCTACGAGAACGCCGTCAACCGCATCCTCGAGGATTGCGTGACCGCCTGCCGCCCGAAGCGGATGACGATCACGGGGACCTTCTCCTCGCGCGGGGGAATCTCGTCGACGATCGAGGTGCGCTATCCACGCGCCGCGGGGGCCGGCGTCCGGAACTCGTCGTAGAGCGCGTCGCGGATCATCCGCGTCACGGGCCCGCTCTTGCCGCTGCCAATCGGGCGGCCCTCCACGGAGACGATCGGATATGCCCAGAGCGTCGTGGAGGCGAAGAAGACCTCCTGCGCCTTGAACATTTCCTCGACCGTGAAGGCGCGCTCCTCGACCTCGAGGCCGATGCGGCACGCCGCCTCGATCGCCGCGGTGCGGGTCACGCCGGGGAGGATGCGCGGGCCGTTCGGCGACGTGCGCAAAACGCCCTTCGACACCATGAAGAGGTTCGCCTTGGTCCCCTCGAGCGCGAAGCCGCCGCGGACGAGGATGGCGTCGATCGCGCCCGCCTCGCGCGCCTTCTGGGCAGCCAGGACGTTCGGGAGCAGCATCACGCTCTTGATGTCGCAGCGCCCCCAGCGCTCGTCGGTCAGCAGGATCGCCTTGCCGCCGTCCGGAGGCGGCGGAGGGTCCACCTCGCGCGCGAACGCGAAGACCGTGGGCGTGGTTCCCTCGGGGGGAAAGGCGTGGTATCGGGGCGCCACGCCGCGCGACACCTGGGCGTAGACGAAGGCGTCCTTGTCCGCCAGGCCGTTCTCGGCGAGGAGCCGATTGCCCACGGCCTCGAAGAAATCCGGCGTCGCGTTGATGCGGATCGCGCCCAGGCCTTCGCGCATCCGCGCGAGGTGCTCGCCGAGACGGTACGGGCGCCCGCGGTCGTAGCGCACGACCTCGTAGATCGCGTCCGCGAAGAGAAAGCCGCGATCGAGAGGCGAAATGCCGGCCTCGCTCTCCGGCAGGAAGCGGCCGTTCAGGTAGAGGATGGGCACGGCGCCGGATGCTATCAGCGGCGGCGGCCCGCCTCGAAGTCGCGCACGGCTCGAGCGAGGTCCTCGCTTCCCGCCAGTCCCCGGTAGGCCTCCTCGGCCGCGGGCAGCCGCGTCGCCAGCGCTTCACGGCGCCGTTGCCGCAACAGATCGCGTGCCGCCGCGAGCGCCGCCGGGCTCGCTCCGAGGATGCGGGCAGCCAGCCGCTCGGTCTCCTCCGCGAGGCGCACCGCGGGCATCGAGCGCGAGGCGAACCCCGCCTCGGCCGCCTCTTTACCAGAAAGGATCCTGCCCGAGAGAATCCAATCCGTCGCCCGGGCCTCGCCGACGAGCCCGGGCAGGAGGGCCGCCGCGCCCGGCGGAAAGCACGCGAGCCGGATCTCGGGAAATCCGATGCGCGCGTCGTCGGCGAGGAGCACGAGGTCGCACGCCGCGACGATCTCCGCTGCCCCGCCGAGGCACGCGCCCGAGACGGCCGCGAGCGTGACGGCCGGCGACGCGATGAGCGCCGTCAGCACGTCCCGCATCGCCGTCAGCATCTGCTCGATCCGGGCCGGCTCGGGCACATGCTCGGCGACGTCGACTCCCGCCGAGAACACGGTCGCAAGCCCGGTCAGAACGAGGAGCCTCGCCGCGCGCGCCGCACGGACCTGGCTCGCAAGCGCGGCGAGACTGGCCGTGTCGAGCACGTTGACCGGCGGGCGCGCGATGCGCAGGTCCGCCCGGGCGCCCCCGGCGGAGTGCTCGAGCGCGATCGCGCCGGACGGGCTCACTTTGCGGCGGGAGTCGGCGCCGGCGTCGCCTTCTGGCTGGCCTTCTCCCGGATGGCGCGGACCGCGGACTTGACGTTCGCAATGTGCGCTTCGGTCACCGGGATGTTCTTGACTTCGTTCTCCGGAGCGCGGATCTGCGCATCCACCATCTCGTCGCGCATGCCGCTGTCGACGAACTTCTTCGCGAGCTGGTTGACGGCATGCAGGTACGCGAGCGAATCGGCGATCCCTGCTTTCGAGCCGATGTCGCCGTGCCCCGGAACGAGCTTCTCGGCCGGCACCCTGGCGAGCGTCTGCAGCGCCTTCTCCCAGCCCGCCGGATCGACGTCCTGAGACTGCAGGAACGGCATACGGCCGTTCAGGGCCAGGTCGCCCGAGAAGAGAACCTTGTCGTTGGCGAGGTAGACGACGAGGTCTCCCTTCGTGTGCGCCGACCCGAGGAAGTAGATCTGCACATTGTGTAGGCCGTCGACCAGGATCGCCCGCTCGGAGATCGACTCGACGACCGGGCGCAGGTTGGGCTTTCCGAACATCGGGTCGCCCTGGTCCGAGGTGGCCTGCGTCACGAAGGCGAGGATCTGCCCGGCCACGCCTTCCTGGCAGAGGACGCGCGCGCCGACGGCCGCAAAGGCCCGCGCGCCGCCGCTGTGGTCCGCGTGGGCGTGGGTGAGGATGAGGGCCCGGATCGGCTTACCGCCGGTCGTCTCCGCGATGGACTTCAGGATCTCGGTGCCATTGGCCGCGTCGGCGCCCGAGTCGACGGCGACGACCCCGTCGCCCAGGAGAAACCACCCGACGTTCGCGCCCTTCTCCGGCTGCGCGGCCCACACGCCGTCGGCGATCTTCTCGGCCTTCAGTTTCGACTGGGCCGACAGCGACGGGGCGATGGCGGCAGCGACAGCGGCGAGGCCGATGACGAGGGCGCGGATTTTCATGAAACACACTCCTTCACGACTCTATCTCCATGGATCCGCGAGAACAACGCGGGCTCGGGCGCGAAATTCCCTCAGGCGCTCGACCGGGCCGCCCGATCGCGGGCCGCGCGCAAGAACTCCGCGAAGAGGCGACCGGACACGGGGTCTGCCCCGAGGTTCTCCGGGTGCCACTGGACAGCCACGAGCCAGTCCGGCCCCCGCTCCTCGACGGCTTCGGGCAGACCGTCGGGCGCCAGGGCAGACACGGCGAGCCCGGGCGCGAGGCGCCCGATCGCCTGGTGG
>JANMPW010000287.1:0-1938 GCA_031370065.1 Acidobacteriota bacterium | reverse complement strand
GTTCAGAGGGAGCTCGGCTAGCCCGGGCTCTTTGCGTTCCTGGGGAAAGTTTCCACCCGGGTTGGAGTCGGGAAAAGGGAGCTTGAGATGTGCGGAATCATCGGTTACGTCGGACCCAGAGAGTGCAAGCCGCTCCTCCTGCAGGGGCTGGAGCGCCTCGAGTACCGCGGCTACGACTCGGCCGGGATCGCGACGCTTGCCAACGGCGGCTTCGCGATCCACCGGTCGCCCGGAAAGCTCGGCAACCTCGTCCAGAAGCTCTCGGGCAGCCCCGCGCCGGGGCTCACCGGCATCGGGCACACTCGCTGGGCCACGCACGGACGGCCCACCGAGCTGAACGCGCATCCGCAGACCGACTGCACCGGAAAGATCGTCGTCGTGCACAACGGCATTTTTGAGAACTTTGTCGAGCGCAAGGCGGCGCTGGCGGCCGCCGGACACCGCTTCACGAGCGAGACCGACACCGAGGTCTTCGCCCACGAGGTCGAGGCGGCGTTTGCGGGGGACATCCTCGCCGCGGTGCGCGCCGCGGTCGGCAAGCTCACCGGCGCCTACGCCGTGCTCGCTTCCTCGAGCCTCGAGCCGGGCGTCCTCGTGGCCGCGCGCTCGGGGCCTCCGATCGTGCTCGGCCTCGGGCAGGGCGAAAACTTCGTCGCCTCGGACCCCGTGGCCCTCGTGCCGTGGACGCGCGACGTCATCTTCCTCGAGGACGGGGACCTCGCCCGCGTGGACGCCGCGGGCGTGCGCGTCGTCAACGCGAATGGAGACCGTCTCGACCGCCCGGTCCACCGGATCCTGTGGGACGCCGTGGCCGCGGAGAAGGGCGGCTATCGCCACTTCATGGCCAAGGAGATCCACGAACAGCCGACGGCGATCGCCGAAACGATGGGGGGCAAGGTATCGCTCGAGAGCGGCGAGCTCTATCTCGACGCGCCGCTCCTATCGCCCGAGCGTGTGGCGCAGTTCGACCGCGTCCTGCTGCTCGCGTGCGGGACCTCCTGGCACGCGGCCACCGTGGGCAAGTTCCTCATCGAAGGGATGGCGCGCATCCCGGTCGAGGTCGACTACGGCAGCGAGTTCCGGTACCGCAGGCCCGTCGTCAACGAGCGCACGCTGACGCTCGGCATTTCGCAGTCCGGCGAGACGGCGGACACCGTGGCCGCGCTGTCGGAGGCGAGGCGCTCGGGCTCGCCCATCGCGGCCATCGTGAACTCCCCGGGCAGCCAGATCGCGCGCATGGCGGAAGCCGTGATCGCGACGCACGCGGGGCCTGAGATCGGCGTCGCCTCCACCAAGGCCTTCACGACCCAGCTCGCGGTGCTGTTCCTGATCGCGGCGAAGCTGCGTGCCTCGCGCGGCCTTGCGCCGGTCCTCTCGCCGGAAGAGCGCCTCGCGCTGGCGCACCTGCCCAAGGCCGTCGGCGGCGCACTCGCGATCGAGCCCGAGCTCGACGAGCTCGCCCGGCGCTACCAGCACGTGAAGGACTTCCTCTACCTCGGGCGCGGCCTCCACTACCCGGGGGCTCTCGAAGGCGCCCTGAAGCTGAAGGAGATCTCCTACATCCACGCCGAAGGTTATGCTGCGGGCGAACTCAAGCATGGGCCGATCGCGCTCATCGACGAGAACGTCCCCGTCGTGGTCGTGGCTCCGGAGGACGAGCTGTTCGACAAGACCATGTCGAACATGCAGGAGGTGCACGCCCGCGGCGGCCAGATCGTTCTGGTTTCGAACGTCGAGCCGGATGCGACGGGATGCTCGGTGGTCGCGCACCTGCGCATGCCGACCGTTCACCCCTTCGTCGGACCTCTCATCTATGCCATCCCCATGCAGCTGATGGCCTATCACACCGCCACCTTCATGGGGACCGACGTCGACCTGCCGCGAAATCTGGCGAAATCGGTCTCTGTCGAGTAGAATCTGTGGAATAATTGCCTCCTG
>JANMPW010000240.1:0-6464 GCA_031370065.1 Acidobacteriota bacterium | reverse complement strand
GGCTTCGATCCCGATCGCCCTCGACGAATGCGTTCGCGACGGCAAAGTGAACTCCGGCGACATGGTGCTCCTGACCGCGTTCGGGGCGGGGCTGGTGTGGGGCAGCGTGTTGCTGCGATGGTAGAGACGGTCGTGAGTTGTGGTCATGAGTTGTAAGACGGCTGACCCATTTGCGGTAACGCTAGTTTCGATGACTCGAGACGCATGACCGCTCCCGGCGGTCGGCTCGCCCTTCTGTTCCCCGGCCAGGGCTCGCAGTCCGTCGGCATGGGCAAGGCGCTCTACGAGGCGTCGGCTGCGGCGCGGGCGGTCTTCGACGAGGCGGATGCGGCGGTCGGCTTCGCGCTGTCGCTGCTGTGCTTCGAGGGGCCCGAGGACGAGCTCGAGCTCACGGCGAACACGCAGCCTGCCATCCTGACGCACTCGGTCGCCGCCTTCGAGGACCTGCGCACGCGTTTTCCCGAGAGGCTCGAGGGCGCGGCCTTCGCGGCCGGCCACTCGCTCGGCGAGTACTCGGCCAATGTCGCGGCCGGGTCACTGCCGTTTAGCGAGGCCGTGCGGCTCGTGCGCGAGCGCGGGCGGTTCATGCAGGAGGCCGTGCCGGCGGGCGTGGGCGCGATGACGGCGATCGTCGGCCTGGCTCCCGCCGAGGTGGAGGCGGCTTGCCGGGAGGCGGCGCAGGGCGAGGCCGTTTCCCCGGCGAACTACAACTCGCCCGAGCAGACCGTGATTGCCGGGCACGCCGCGGCGGTCGCGCGCGCCTCCGAGGGGTGTCTGGCCCGGGGGGCCAGGCGCGCCATCCCGCTGCCCGTGTCCGCACCCTTTCATTGCGCGCTGATGTCCCCCGCGCGCGAGAAGATGCAGCCGATCCTCGACGCGGCCGCGTTCGCGGACGCGAGCATCCCCGTCGTGACCAACGTCGATGCTGCCGGGGTGACCGTGGGGAGCGCGCTGCGCGACGCGCTGGTGCGCCAGATCGATGCTCCCGTGCGGTGGGTCGAAACAGTCCAGCTCCTGGCGCGCCGGGGCGTGGACCGCGCCCTCGAGATCGGCCCGGGCAACGTGCTCGCGGGCCTCGTGCGGCGCATCGAGAAGGGCATCAAGGTGGAGGGGTATGCGGGATAGGCGGATTTCGGATTTCGGATTTTGGACTTCGGATTTGGGGCTTCGGGCCCTGGTGCTCGCGGCGGTGCTGCCGCTCGCGGCGTGCGCATCGACGGGCCCCATCCCGGCGTCGCCGTTCGATGCCGCGGTCGCCACGGCCGAGGCGCGGTGCAAGTGCCGCATGGGCGTGGCGGCGCGGCACGTCGAGAGCGGGCGCTCTTACGAGCACAACGGCGGGGCTGAGTTCGAGTCGGCCTCCGTCATCAAGATCGCCGTCCTCACCGAGGCGATGGCCGGCGTGCGCGAGGGCCGCGTGGATCTGGCCGAGCGCTGGGACCTGACGGCCGAGAAGAAGGCCGATGGCTCCGGAATGTTGCTCATGCTCGACCCGGGGTTGAATCCCACCTGGAACGACCTCGCGACCCTGATGATCGGGCCGTCGGACAACACGGCCACGAACGCCTGGATCCGGCGCCTCGGCATCGACCCCATCAACGCGCGGATGGCGTCGCTCGGCTTTTCGCACATTCGCCTTTTCGGGACGACCCCGATGCTCTCGCAGAAGGACGAGGAGCCCTCGCCCTGGAAGGAATTCCGCCTCGGCTCCCTGACGCCGCACGACACCGCGGAATGGATGACGAGCGTGGCGACGGGCCAGATTCTCGACGCCGAGTCGTCGAAGCGGATCTTCGAGTACCTCGACAAGGACCCGAGCCGGCTGCGCATCGCGCGGCGCTTTCCGCCCGGCGACCTCTGGGCGGGCAAGACCGGCTCGATGTCGGGCGTGCGCAACGACTCCGGCATTCTGCGCACGAAGAAGGGGCGATTCGTTCTCGTCGTCTTTACCGATGGCAGCAAGGCCGAGGGTTTTGGCCCCGACCACCCCGCCGTCATCGCGATCGCGGACCTGGCGAAGGCGATCGTGGACGTGTGGTCGAGGGAGTTGCCGGACATCGTCGAGAAGCCCGAATAGGGGCGGAGCGCCCCTCACCCGAACCCTCTCCCGCCGGGAGAGGGCGTGCCTGAGGGAGGTGCCCTCGTTCAATTCCCGTCTCCCCCCGACGGGGGAGAGGATCAAGGTGAGGGGGGATAGACTTCCGCCGCATGAACCGCTTCGAAGGCAAAATCGCCCTCGTCACCGGCGCCTCCCGCGGCATCGGCGAGGCGATCGCCAAGCGCCTGGCCTCCGAGGGGGCGAACGTGCTCGCCGCGGCGCGCTCGGTCGACGCCCTTGCGCGCGTGGTCTCGGAGATCGAGGCGGCGGGCGGGAAAGCGTCCGCCCTCGCGCTCGATCTCTCCGACGCCGCGTCGATTGACGCCGCGGTCAAGATGGCGCTCGCCGCGCATGGCGAGATCCACGTGCTCGGCAACAACGCGGGCGTCACCGACGACAACCTCATCCTGCGGATGGGCAGGCAAGCCTGGGACCGCGTCCTCGCGACGAACCTCACCGGGGCGTTCCTTCTGACCCAGGCCGTCATCAAGGGTATGGTCCGCAAGCGCTACGGGCGCATCGTCAACGTGACCTCCGTCGTTGGCCTCATGGGCAACGCGGGCCAGGCGAACTACGCCGCGTCGAAGGCCGGACTGATCGGCCTGACGAAGTCCGTGGCGCGCGAGCTCGCCTCGCGCAACATCACCTGCAATGCGGTCGCCCCGGGGTTCATTGCCACCGCGATGACCGAGAAGATGACCGATGCCGCGCGGGAAGCGCTCTCGACGCAGATCCCGCTCGAGCGCCTCGGCGCGCCCGACGACGTCGCCGCGGCCGCGGCGTTCCTGGCCTCGGACGAGGCCTCCTACATTACCGGGACGGTCGTCAATGTCTCCGGGGGCCTGTACATGTAGGCGATTTCTCCGGGCTTGCCCCGGGATGGCTTCTAGGAAACAATACGGCGTCTTTCAGGACCATCGAAGAAGGGGGAGTGGAATGGCCGTCGAAGAAAAAGTGAAGAGCATCATCGTCGAGCAGCTCGGCGTGGACGCCAACGAGGTCACCGCGGAAGCGTCCTTCGTCGATGACCTCGGCGCGGACTCGCTCGACACCGTGGAGCTCGTCATGGCCTTCGAGGAAGCTTTCAACATCGAGATCCCGGACGAGGCTGCCGAGAAAATCCAGAAGGTCAAGGACGCCGTCGAGTACATCGAGAAGAACTCCCCGAAAACCTGACATTCCATGCCCCGTTTTTCAACTCCGCGCCGGGTGGCCGTGACGGGGCTGGGCCTCGTTTCGCCGCTCGGCATCGGCAACCGGGACAACTGGGACGCGTTGACGGCAGGGCGGTGCGGCCTCGGTCCCATCACCCGCTTCGACGCCTCCCGGCTGAGCTCGCGGATCGCCGGCGAAGTGAAGGGCTTCGATCCGACCCTCTACATCGACAAGAAAGAGATCAAGAAGATGGACACCTTCATCCATTACGCGATGGGGGCGGCCCATCTCGCGATGGAGGACTCCGGTGTGCCCGTGACCGACGGGAACCGGGAACGGTTCGCCGTCGTCGTCGGCTCGGGGATCGGCGGGCTGCCGCTCATCGAGGAGACGCAGCGCAAGTTCGTCGAGAGCGGGGACAACCCGCGGGTCATCTCGCCGTTCTTCATCACCGGGCTCATCGTCAACGAGGCGGGCGGCAACATCTCGATCAAGTACGGAATGAAGGGCCCGAACCTCGCCACCGTCACCGCGTGCACGACGGGTGCCCATGCGATCGGCGAGGCGTTCCGGATGATCCAGTACGGCGAGGCCGACCAGGCCATCGCGGGCGGCACGGAGTCCGTCATGACGCCGCTCGCCGTCGGGGGATTCGGCGTGATGAAGGCGTTGTCCTCCCGCAACGACGACCCGCTCCACGCCTCGCGCCCCTGGGACCGGGACCGGGACGGCTTCGTCATTGCCGAGGGGGCGGGACTGGTCGTGCTCGAGGAGATGGACCTGGCCAAAAAGCGCGGCGCGCGGATCTATGTGGAGCTCGTCGGTTACGGCATGTCGGGGGACGCGTACCACATCGCGGCCCCCTCCGAGGACGGCGACGGTCCGGCGCGCGTCATGAAGAATTGCCTCGCCGACGCCGGGCTCAACCCCGAGCAGATCGACTACATCAACGCCCACGGCACGTCGACGCCGCTCGGCGACAAGGCCGAGACGATCGCCATCAAGCGGGTATTCGGCGAGCACGCAAAGCAGGTCGCGGTTTCCTCGACGAAGTCGATGACCGGCCACCTGCTCGGTGCGGCGGGCGGGCTCGAGACCGGGATCTGCGCCCTGGCGGTCTACAACGGCGTGCTCCCGCCGACGATCAACTACGAGAACCCCGACCCCGAATGCGATCTCGACTACGTGCCGAACACGGCGCGCCAGAAGCGCGTCGAGTACGTGCTCTCGAACTCTTTCGGCTTCGGCGGCACCAACGGCTGCCTCATCTTGAAGAGGATGGACTGATCCACGCATGAACTCCCTCGTCTGTATCGCCTACGTTCCCGACACCGAAACCAGGATCCGCATCGGCGCCGACGGTAAGTCGATCGACGAGACCGACGTGAAGTGGATCGTCTCGCCCTACGACGAGTACGGCCTCGAGGAAGCGCTCAGGATCCGGGAGGCGAAGGGCGCCGGCATCGTGACGGTGCTCGCGATCGGGCCCGAGCGGGCGAAGACGGGCCTGCGCGAGTGCCTGGCGAGGGGCGCGGACGAAGCGATATGGGTGGACTCGACCGGCGTGCCGTATCTCGACGCGCTCGGGACGGCCAAAGCGCTCGCGGCGGCCGCCAAGGGCGGCGCGTACGACTTCATCTGGTTCGGACAGAAGGGAGTCGGGTACGACGAGTCGCTCGTCGGGCCGATGTTCGCGGAGCTTTTCGGCGTGCCGCACGTCGGCAGCGTGATCAAGCTCGAGCTCGGCGAGGGCAAGGTCACGGCGCACCGCGAGATCGAGGGCGCGCACGAAGTCGTCGAGTGCGCGCTGCCGGCCGTGTTCACCGCCCAGAAGGGCCTGAACGAGCCGCGCTACGCGTCGCTCAAGGGCATCATGGCCGCGAAGAAAAAGCCGATCGCTGAGAAGAAGCTCGCCGAGCTTGGCGTGCCGGAGGCGGATCCCGCCCAGGCGAAGACGCGCTGGAGAAAGCTCGAGCTGCCGCCCGCGCGCCAGGCCGTCAAGCTCGTGTCAGCGAACGATCCGGCCGCGGCGGGCAGGGAGCTGGTGCGGTTGTTGAGGGAAGAGTCGAAGGTGATTTGACGCGGGCGGGGCAAGCCGCGCCCCTACGGCCCGGGTCCTCCCTGGACATCAAGGACGTGAAATGAAATTCCTCGTCTTCATCGAACAGCGCGACGGGAGGATCCGGAAAGCCGCCCTCGAGGCGTTGTCGCTGGCGCGCAAGCTCTCCGGCGGGCCGGTCGCGGCCGTGCTGCCGGGCAAGGGTGTGACGGCCCTCGCGAAGGAGCTCGGAAAGTACGGCGCCGGCACGGTGTACGTCGCCGACCGGGACGACCTCGCGCTCTATAGCAACAAGGGGTACGTCGGCGCGCTCGACGCGGCGGCGAAGAAGGCCTCGCCGGACGCCGTCCTGATCGCCGCCACCTCCATGGGCAAGGATGTGGCCCCGCGGTTCGCCGCGCGGCACGACGTCTCGGCGCTGGCCGACGTCATGGACCTGCGCGTCGAGGGGGACCGTCTCGTCGCCTGGCGCCCGGTCTATTCCGGCAAGGCGCGCGTCGAGGTGGACTGCGGCGCGGCGAAGCTCCAGATCGCGACGACCCGGCCGAACGTGTTTGCCGCGGAGGCCGAGGTCAGCGCGGGAGAACCCTCCGTCGAGGTGCTCGAGCTCGGCGACATCGCGCCGCGCGCGAAGGTGCTGCGCGTCGAGACCTCCGAGTCGAAGGAGCTCGACGTGTCGGAGGCGGACATCATCGTGTCCGGCGGCCGCGGCATCAAGGGGCCCGAGGGCTGGCCCGTCGTCCGCGACCTCCAGCAGGCGCTCGGCGCCGCGCTCGGCGCGTCGCGCGCCGTTGTGGACGCCGGATGGATCGACCACCAGTATCAGGTCGGCCAGACGGGCAAGGTCGTTTCGCCCACGCTATACGTCGCCGTCGGCATCTCCGGCGCGATCCAGCACCTGGCCGGCATGGGCACGTCCAAGGTCATCGTCGCCATCAACAAGGACCCCGAGGCTCCGATCTTCAAGGTCGCTACCTACGGCGTCGTCGGCGATCTCTTTAAGATCGTTCCGGAGTTCGCCAAGGCCGTCAAGGCGGCGAAGGCGGAATAGGGCGAGCCCTGCTCACGCGATCCTCTCCCGCCGGGAGAAGGAGTTCTTGAGTCCGACAGTCTCTCCTCGTTCCCGTCGGGTTAAACTCCGACCCGCATGCC
>JANMPW010000421.1:0-1789 GCA_031370065.1 Acidobacteriota bacterium | reverse complement strand
CACCAGCGCGCGCAGGTCCCCGGCCAATTCGTCCTTGCTCTGCCGGAAGATGGCGATACCCCGGCTCCCCAGGTGGGTGATGAAGGCCTCGACAGATGTGGCGGCCAAACGGGCGGCGCGCCCAAGCGACATTCCGGCCTGGTCGAACAGGATCGTGGCCAAGGTGAGGCGGACATCGGGCTCATGCTCGGCCAAACCGCGCAGCGACAGGAGCAGCGCCTCCGGATCGTCACGATTGGTGATCAGCACGGGCTGCTCACGCGCTGCCCGAAGAGCCCGGGTGGGATTGTCCTTGAGGTCCCGAATTCCGACTGAACGCATGTTCCTACATTAAGTGGGAACATCTCCACGGTCAACCGCGGCCAGCACATGCGCGGAGACTAAGGACGCGCGCTTACTTCGGACTTATCAACTGCTCCATTGGGCCGGCGTAGAGCACGACAAGGATTCATTGCCTACCTGCGTGAGTCCGTTCGCGCCATCGCGGACATGACAGCACTCCTTCGGGAGTGCGCAACCTCACGACGCCCGTGACTTGGCCACGCTCCGGAGCGCGTCATTCACCGACTCAGCGTCAGCTTCGGTTGGGGTGTGGCCGCTCTTGGTTTTGACCGTTCGTACGGCGGAGCGCGACGTACTTCAAGAGGTGGGCACACGATTTCGGCGCCGGCGCGCCTGGGCAACGCGGCGAAGCGTCCTGTTCACCGAATCGGAATCTGGAAAGTCACCCGCGAGGTCCGGGTCGAGCACGACGATTCTCTTCTTCCAAGCCTGGTAAGCCTTGTAGTACTTGCCCACCTCGGCGCCCGTGAAATCGGTGATCTCCGGGATCTCAAGGTCGTCGTTCGAGATTTCGTCGCTCATGACTAGTGGCAATTCTGGCACTAATGATCCGGATGGCAAGGCCACGTGATGTGTGCGACACCGTCAGGAGCCGACCACGGTCCGACCAACCGACGGTGAGGCTTCTGGCCTCGCTGGCCGAATGGCGCGGGTCGGGCACCGTCCGCGCGAGTGGGTCCCCGAAAACCGACCGTGCCTCATCGAAGGGCACGCCGTGCTTGCGGACGTTCTGCGCGGCCTTTGCCTGGTCCCACTCGAAGTCAACTTCCATCGCACGGCGCGATGATCGAGATCGACGCTTACCAGCCGCTTACCGCCACTTTCGCGCGCGCTCATCTGCCGTCCACGAGTGCGGCCACCGTCACCCGCGATCCGATCGCCTGAGGCCCGATTACCTCGCCGACGGCCCGACCGGTAGTCGGGCGTGGCGCCGGTGAAGGTGTAGATGGTCTGGTCGGGATCGCCCACCACCGCGAGGTCGCGCGAGTTGCCCAGCCACAGCTCGAGCAGGCGTTCCTGGAGCGGGTTGGTGTCCTGGTACTCGTCGACGCTGATCCAGGTCTTCTGGCCGCGCACCGTGTTGGCGGCCTCGGCGTCCGACTCGAGCAGCTCGACCGTGAGGGCGAGCATGTCCTCGAAGTCGACCCGGTGAGCGCGCTCCCTGGCGCGCTCGTAGCCGGCGTAGAGGTGGGCGAAGAGGTCGGCCGGGATTGGGCCGGGCCGGTCGGCGGCTTCTGGGGTGTGCTCCCAACGGTTGGGCGGGATGCGGCGGACCTTGGCCCACTCGATCGCGTCGGCCAGGTCCTTAGTGGGCGTGAAGCGGTAGTGGCCGGGCAGGCGCTGGGCAAGCGGGCGGATGAGCGGCAGCTTGGAGTCGAGAACCTGGGGCGGGTCGGCGCCACCGTGGCGGCTGGGCCAGAAGTGTCTGAGCTGGCGCACCGCATGG